>JBJKRS010000102.1:0-15512 GCA_046704525.1 Thermoplasmataceae archaeon | reverse complement strand
ATCTTAATGATTCTTCCCTCTTCGAGGGCTCCAGCGCCTTGACGGCCGGGTCATTTCTGCTAATTTTTGGCAACAGGTCTTTTGCTATGTTCAGCTCCTTTAAAACCTTATCTTCTTCTGACTTCTTTACCAAGTGATGTTCTGGAACAAGTTCATGCTGCAGCACGTTGAATTTTGTCATTTCCATTCCTCCAACACGGGCCCGGAGGGGTTTGAACCCCCGACCACCTGGTTAAAAGCCAGATGCTCTACCTAGCTGAGCTACGGGCCCTTATTAACCGGGCATCTTGATTGACTATCAGAATATAAAGGTTGTTAAATGAATTCCTCGGATAATCCCTGCTCTGCAGCTCTTTGCGGTTCGGAACAACTTATAAAGGTCGATGAAGTATCCCACTCCATGCCCGGGAAGATCATCATCCCCATGATTACCCCACACAGAAGGAATGCCCTGGACCTTGAAGGCCTGAGGTCCCTGATAGGTTATGCCCAGGAAAATCACTTTGACGGTTTATTTGCCGCAAGTTCCACAGGCGGATGCGCCTCCATCTCCTACGGAAAGCATTTCAGAGTGCTGAGGGCAGTTGCCAACTCAGCATCAGGCATCAAGCTTTTCGCCAACATATCAAGGAATGACCAGGAAGAGACCCTTGAAATGCTCAAGGATGCGGAGGACCTTGGATATGAGAACTTTGTGTGCATCAACCCGTACTACCATAAATACTCGGAATCCAGCCTGAGAAGGTACTTCTCTTCACTGGCGGAGGCAACGCAGGGAAAACTATACCTTTACAATAATCCGCCTTTGACAGGAAACACTGTCACTCCTGCACTTGTTGCTTCCCTCAGGGGAGAATACTCCAACATAGCTGGGATTAAGGACAGCGGTGGCGATCTTGATGCATTCAGTCAATTTCTCAAGATTGAAGGAATAGAAGTGTACCAGGGAAAGGACCACCTTCTCCAGGAATCTCTTAAGATGGGAGCCCGTGGAGGAGTGTGCTCCACTTCTAACTTCTCGCTCAACACACTGCATGTTGCACATGACAGCGGAGATACCACTGAGTTCACCAAGAGAATAGAAAAGGTGACTGAATTCATGAAGAGGAGTGAAGTGCCTGCATTCCACAACTACATGTTCAGGCTGTTTGTCCTGAAGGAGGAAACCCCATCTAATTACATGAACCACCCGTTCGGTGACCTGCAGGATCCGCCAAAGCGCGATGATCTTTCTGCGTATGTCTAATTTTCGATACCAATTTTAATGGAATGGGCATGCAGAATCATGAAGATCAACGTGGATGGAGAGATAAGGACGCTCTTCGCCGTGTGGTACCACGACAATACTGTCAAGCTCATCGACCAGAGGAAGATACCTGACAAGGTGGAGATTTTCACTGCCACCAACACAGAGGACATAGTATTCGCAATCAAGGACATGGTTGTCAGAGGTGCCCCCGCAATAGGAGTCACCGCTGCATTCGGGCTGGCCATGGCCAAGCTCAACAACGAGGACATGAATGAAGCTGTGTCCCATATATCAAAAACAAGGCCAACTGCCTTTGACCTGTTCAGGGCCATCCGGTTCATGGAGGACAACAATTTTGACCTCGGAGCTGCCCGAAGGTATGCCAACGAGATTTCGGGCCGTGCAAAGAAGATTGGGGAGTACGGCAACGATCTCATTCCGGACAAGGCTAGAATACTGACACATTGCAACGCCGGGGCTCTCGCAGTGCTTGATTGGGGGACCGCACTTGCTCCCATGAGGTACGCAAAGAAGAAGGGCAACGAGATTTTTGTATTCGTTGACGAGACGAGGCCGAGGCTCCAGGGTGCCAGACTGACTGCTTTCGAGCTGGCCCAGGAAGGCATAGACCATGCCATAATCGCGGACAATGCTGCCGGCCACTACATGAAGAGGAAGGAAGTTGATCTGGTTATTGTTGGCGCAGACAGGATAGCTCCAAACGGTGACTTTGCAAACAAGATAGGCACTTACGAAAAGGCCGTGCTTGCGAAAGAGAATGGCATACCGTTCTACGTTGCTGCACCTGGCAGCACCTTTGACTTCTCCATAAGGAGCGGGGATGACATACCCATAGAGGAGAGGGACGAAAAGGAGGTCCTTGAGATAAACGGCGGAAGGATCGGGCCCTCAGAGAGCAGGGCGCGAAACCCGGCATTCGATGTGACCCCCTCAAAGTACGTCACGGGGTTCATAACAGAATATGGGATATTCAGGCCCGGAGATCTGGGATCGCTGAAGAGCACCATGGACAAGGACCTATTCATGAAGATCCCTGCCGGCAACACAACGCAACTGTAAATTACTACATTCAATACACGAGAGAGGTGCGCGGTTGAGTACAACACCAGAAATAAAGCCATGGGAAGTGTCAAGCGAATTCAAGGAAGCGGACTACGACAAGGTTGCCAATGAGTTCGGCGCAAGGCTGATTGACGATCCCATGCTCAACAGGATCCAGGGTATTGCCGGAGACCTGCACCCATTTCTTCAGCAGAAGATTTTCTACGCCCACAGGGATCTTGATGTAATACTTGACGGCCACTCCAAAGGTGAGAAGTTCTACCTGTACACTGGAAGAGGGCCATCCGGGAGCATGCACCTCGGGCACATACTGCCGTTCCTTTTCACCAGGTGGTTGCAGGAGAGGTTCGGGGTGGACCTGGTGATTCAGATCACAGATGATGAGAAATTCCTCTTCCGGGATGTGAGCGGCAAGGACCTTGAAAAGTATACCAGGGAAAATATACTTGACATACTGAGCGTTGGCTTTGACCCGGAAAAGACACATGTCCTGGTGGACACCAAGAATTCAGGCCTTCTATACAATAGCGCAATCAAGGTAGCCAGGCATATCAACGCATCTTCCGTCAAGGCTGTCTTCGGATTCACTGACAGCGACAACATAGGGAAGTACTTCTTCACAAGCATGCAGTCTGTCCCTGCTTTCCTGCTCTCAGAGCTTGCGGGGAGGAACATCAGGTGCCTGATACCATACGCAATCGACCAGGACCCCCATTTCAAGCTATCCAGAGACGTCCTTCCAAAACTTGGCTTCTTCAAGCCTTCGTCCATCATCTCAAAGTTCATACCTTCCCTGAAGGGCTCAGGCAAGATGTCGTCTTCAGACCAGACAACAGGAATATACCTGGATGACCCACCTAAAGTTGTGCGAAAAAAACTGATGAAGTACGCATTCTCAGGCGGTCGCGACACTGCGGAAGAGCAGAGGAAATACGGAGCTAACCCGGATGTTGACTTCGCCTTCAATGTGTACAGGATGCTGGAGGCCGACCAGGGTGAAACCGCAAAAGTGTATGAGGAGTACAGGTCCGGCAGAATGCTGAGCGGAGAGATGAAATCCCTTGCAGCCGACAGAATAAATGAATTCCTTGAAAAACTTCAGTCTCAGCGTGAAGTAGCTGCACATGATTATGACAGCTACTTCTTCGACCCTGATGAGTTCAGGGAATGATCCAAAAAGCCCGGATTAAATTTTAGAGAGTAACTGCAAGTATTGACAGGCCAAAGGCAACTGCTGCTGCCATTCCGACGAACATAAGTTTCAGGAGCCTGACGTCGAAGACTTCTTCCCCTGTCTCCCTGGTGACTTCTCCCAGGTCGTGCCTGTATGCTGAAATGTGTCTTCTCTTTGTTATTCCCTCATGTCTGTGAATTTCGCTCATCTTTATCCCTAATTTCTGTAATGTGTGGTAAAACATGAACCGTGTGCCTCAAATGTGAGGGAAAAACCAATCAGGAACCCATTCAACCACGCATTTCACTACTTCTGCATGCGATTTGCCGTACTGACCGCATTTGCACAGAAACCCTTTGAAATAGCCCAATTCCTTAATAGTTAGGAACCAATTTTTACGATTTTGCACATTGAGCCAGTATATTCTCGGTTCGAAATGCAAAATCTGACTAACCAAATCTGTTACATTTGAGGGGGGTGCTATTTGCCCGATCACTGAATCCTTGGTTTGATAACAATGCCAATAAGCAAGAACCTGTATATTGTTGCAATTGTGGCAATAGTCGCAGTGGCCGCATATGGTATCTCATACAACGTCATGAACGCTGAGAGCCATGAGCCTAACACTGGGGCAACAGATACGTATTCGATCACGCTTGTCGTTACAACAAACAACATATTCAACCAGACAGTGGGAGACCAGCCTGCTTTCTATGTCTTGAGCAACAACTCGCTCAAGTCTTCAGCAGTGATTTCACTGCCATCCAATGAGAAGATAAGCATGACGATCATCAACTACGACGACGGCCCGGCAGACGTTGCCAGCCAGTATTCGACAGTTGTGGGGACCCAGGGCGGCCTCATGTATGTGTACAATAACACAAATGTCAACTCCACCCAGACCAGCTCCGGGATCAATGTGAACGGTGGCAGTGCAGTCACCTCTATCCCAGACACAAACATTGCCCACACGTTCACCGTGATCTCCTCGGGCAGCAACACTGTGCTGAACATGCCTCTGCCTCCGTCAAGTGTTGTTCATGCAACGTTCACACTACCATCAGGCAGCTACAGCTGGCAGTGTGAAGCGGCCTGCGGAAGCGGTTCTGCAGGCTGGAGCGGAGCAATGTCCACACCTGGCTGGATGCAGGGAACAGTCGAAGTGGCATGAGAGGGACCCCCTCTCCCCCACTGGAATTTATGTTTAGCCACAGGTGTAATTTTAGGCTCACCTTAAAATTCAGCCAGTTGCCCTTTCATTCAGGGGTTTCCTAACACTTTAGGTTTGAGGTTTATCTCATGCACGATCATGATAAGTCGATGAACATTAACGAGCAGGCTGCCAGCACCTGGTCTATAGACCAGCCTGCGACATCGGTGGAATTTCAGGTCAGGCACATGGTTGTCACCAATGTGACAGGCACTTTTTCAAAATTTCACGGTTCTGTGGAGGGCAATCCGGAGATTCCATTCTTCTCTTCCGCGCAGATGGAGATAGAGACATCCAGCCTGGACACACACGACAGGATGAGGGACAAGAGGCTCAAGGGGGCAGATATGTTCAATTGTGACAAGTACCCCTCAATCAGATTCCACAGCACATCATTTGAACCCACTGAGAACAGGACCTTCAAGCTTGTGGGAGAGCTGTCCATAAGAAGTGTTTCAAGAGAAGTCCAACTCACTGCACGCATTGATCCGCCGGTGCGGGGCTCTTTCTCATTCTCGCTCAAGGGCAAAGTAAGCAGCGAGGATTTCGGCCTCAGGTGGAAATCATTCTACGATCCGGCCAGGATACTGGTGGGAAGCGTAGTGTCAATAAATGTGAATGGAAAGTTCAAGTCTTCCAGGTAGAATGCCCATTCACAGGTTGTTGTCGAAGTAATTTTTCACAATCTTTTTCAGGCCGCGCCTCAGCACATCCCTTAGCGAGGAGGTCGAAACTCCCAGGTTTTCTGCCACCTCCTTCATTGAAGTCTGCCTGTCCGGCTCGAAATATCCCCTTTTCAGGGCTATTATTAGAATTTCCCTCTCCCTGTCTGTGAGATTGAGCTTTGCCCCTTCCTCTATGCTGATCAGGCGAGGCTCGAGGTCAGACTTCTCCATATCCTTCAATGTGACGTCCAGTTTCCTTTTTGAACTGACAAGCACCCTATAGAGAATATGGTTAGCGTCTGCCGCCTTGTTGCTGAGGATAGCCAGATCGGAGTCAGCCATGAACTTGCAGGCAGTGCAGCTCACGCCTTCTGCCCAGATTGATTTCTTCCCTTCTCTGGTCACCTTGGTTATGACTCCCTTCAGTTCACGCATCTTGGAGAGCATGGTTTCCCTGTCAATTGTACAGGTAACCTTGTGCATGGTAAGTTCCGGGCCAATCTTCAGCCTCTTCACTTCCCCCTTTGGATCTTTCTGGCTCACCAGGTTTGTCACCCAGCAATCTGTTCTTGAAACTTCAATCAAAGCTTCAACCGAGTTTTTAGAGTTTGCTGACATGCTGAAACATCGACCTGCCTTATAACCAAATCACACACGTACTTAAGCACTTTCCTATCAATAGTCGTCATTTCGTGCATATTGATCGATTACAGGATTATCAGCTATGCTGTGATGATATGAGGAGCCCAATCATTTTATGATGTATATGCCCATTGAGTTTTATTGGGAGACTAAATGACAGAGGACAGGCTTTCTTCAATTGGAAACGGGCAGGAGAGATCCGTTTTTCTTTATTTGAGCAAATTGGTACATGAAGGGTATTATAATACTCGCATAACCTGGGGTGAATTCAGGAACGTATTTTCTCCGATCTTTGGCAGAGACTCAGTAGCAATCTGCAAAGAGCTGGAAGAGGAGGGTTACATCGAAAGCTACGAAGAGGATGCTCCATTCATGTTACTTCGCAAGCCCAGCGTTTCTCTGGAAGGTGATGTTGAAAGGAAAGTAATGGTCGAATTCTTCAAGATTATGGCTGACGTTCCACTTGCTTACAACACTGCAGTAAACGCATACCTGCAGAAGAGCCTGATCATGGCCATCATCGGCTCATTCTACGATCAGGAGCTGACTTTCTCAAGCACACCCGAGGAACGCGTGATCATATCTGCTGTGACCTCGGACACCTTTCTCCAGAATGGGACTGCATCTGAACTCATGGACAAAGAGATTGCAGGGGCTGAGGAAAGGGACATGGATCTGTCCCCCTACCTCGAAATGCCTTGGTTCAATGAACTTCTCCTGATAATCAAGAACGGGTATTACGGAAACGGGTCGTTCAATTTCATCGACACACTCGAGAGCTCTTTCAGGAACGAGTTTACCGACGGGATACTGGAGATCCTGAGAAACGGGTCTCTGCTGTGGCTCATTCTTAACTTCAGGACTTTCATGAAGCGAGAGAACGTGGACCGTGCCCTGAAAGAGTTCATGAGGAAGAGCAGGGAGGGAAGGAAGCTCAGCAAGTTCTACGACTGGCTCAGCATAGGCAACGATTTTGCCATAGGAGTTGAGTTCCTTATCGGCAGCATAGAGTTCTTTCCTGGCTACAACAGCACTGTTGGAATTTACCTCTTTATTCTCGGGAGCCTCCAGCTATTCTCCCGGCCTGTCATAACGACGTTCAAGAAGCTTCACCAGAAGAAGCTGGACAGCAGGAGAATCAGGTTCTAAGACGTAAGGAGATTAATATACAGAAAAAGCACATTCCAAAAACTACACACTGACCACGGAATACGGTTTCCCGTACTCGTGATCATGAGAGTATGACAACGAATCGTAGTTCCCATCCCCTCGCGGAAGACAGTACGCATACGAAACGTGGTGGACTTTACCGTCGGGTTCGGAATGAGACCGGGTGTTTCCCCACCACTATGGTCGTCACACCCCCTAATTTTGACAGTGTATAAATCACTTTCTCTGCATGGTCAAGCTGCACGCTTTTTGTAGGCAGGGCAGATGGCAATAAGTGCAATTGCGCAGAGCCTGCCTTCAGGACTTGATGCACTTGCCTATATTAAGGCTGTTGATGTCAGAATGCCTAGAATCCCTTTCCGTCCTCTCTTAAGCTTGTATTCCCACATTATCTTATATATTAGGTACTGATAGATACATGTTGTCCTACCTGATAGTCACTAGCAGGTGCCCCTTCTCACATGACAAGGCGCAGAACAAGAAGTCCACCAAGAAAAATGTAGGTGGAGTAGCGTCAGCACTGAGCTTCCTGATCCAGAAGGAAGGGGGAGTGTGGGTCTGCTGGGGGGATGGCAAGGGGGATGCAGACTACCACGTAGAGGATTGCGGGAATTACAAGATCGTCAGGATTATTCTTAACCAGAAAGAGAAGAGGGGCTTCTACGACGACTATTCCAATGGAACACTCTGGCCCCTGTTCCACTATTTCAGGGAACGCATTCGTTTCAGTTCTTCCGGATTCAAGTATTACAGGCAGGTGAATGAGAAATTCAGGGACAAGGTCCTCAAGCACGTAACGCCGGAGATGAAAGTCTGGATTCACGATTATCAGATGACTCTTCTGCCGGGAATGCTCAGAAAGGCAGGAGTCAGGAACTTTGTGATGTTCACCTGGCACATCCCCTGGGTCGCTAGCGAGTTCTTCTCAATCCTGCCGGAAGCGGAAGAGATTGTTCACAGCATGACAAAGTCGGACCTGATCACCTTCCATACACCACTGTACACAAACAATTTCAAGAGCTCCGCACAGAGGATACTCCGCAGCAACCTGAACGGCAGCTGCAAGCTTGAGTCAATTTCCCTGGGGATTGACACTTCCTACTACGATGGCAACAATGCAAGCAATGTCAGGGTAAAATCGCTGGAGGGGAGGAAGATGGTATTCTCGATAGACCGTCTTGACTACACAAAGGGTCTCGTAAATCGTGTCCTGGCAATCGAGAATATGTTGGACAGATTTCCTGAATATTCAGGAAAGTTCGTTTACGTAATGATAGTGACCCCCAGCAGGACCTCCGTGGGAGAGTACCAGTCACTGAAGAAGGAGCTTGAGATGACCATCGGGCGTGTGAACGGTGAATACGGAAATATCTCCTGGGCCCCGATCATATACATGTTCAGAAAGATCACTGACCGCACTCTGATGTCTTATTACAGCCATGCTGATATTGCCATCATAACACCCCTTATGGACGGGCTCAACCTGGTGAGCAAGGAATTCGTTTCGGTTACTGAGAACGGGACCCTGATAATTTCACAGTTCGCAGGGTCCTCCTATGACCTTAAAGGGGGCGCACTGTTGGTGAACCCGAACAACATACCTGAAATGGCAGATGCGCTCCTCTACTCCCTGAACATGAGAAAGGACGAGATACATAGGAGACTCCACGCGATGAAAGATAATGTTCGGAACAGAAACCTAGATTGGTGGCTGAAGGAGATAGAGTCAGCTGCAGATGGATCTCCGGCGAGAAGGAAGGAGTCAGGCTATGTCAGTTCCAGATAAACTGGTATCAAAGGCAAAGGGCATCTTGAGGAGTTCGGGAATCCTGTTCATCGACTACGATGGCACACTTGTTCCCATAAGAAAGAATCCTGAGGACTGCTATCCGGATGATGAACTTGCTTCACTTCTGGAGAAGCTGAACGCCTCACATCCCATGTTCATTGTCACCGGAAGGTCCCTGGAGGATATTGTGGGTTTCATCGGCAGGGATTACAACATTATAGCACTGCATGGCGCAGTGAAGATGGAGGATGGGGAGATCGAGGATATGGCCCCGCATCTGAACCTGTACAGGGAGATATGCAACCGGGTCTTCAATAACAAGGAACTCTTTGAAAAGCAGTTCGAGGGTCTTCGAATGTACAACAAGAACGGGAACCTCCTTTTCCACCTAGGCTATGTAAGGGACCCGGAAACTGGCGAGAAAATCAGGAATGTTGTCGACAGGCTTGCAGCAGAGAATCAGATGGAAGTGTACGAAGGGAAGGATATCCTTGAGCTCAGGCCCCCCGAAATTAACAAAGGGATAGCCATAAAGAAGATCAGGAAGGGCAGCAAAGCCATCATCGCAGGAGACGACATTACTGACGAGGAGTCGTTTATCGAGAACCCTGACGCGCTGCGCATCAAGGTTGGAGAAGGGGACACAGCTGCAGACTTCCGGCTGGACGACACCGATGATATGCGCGAATTTCTAAGGAAGCTCTGAAAGTAAGTCCACCATTTCCTTCTGGAACTGTCAGATTCGCCTCGCAGCACGCCCTAGCAATGAAAAATCATCCCATCTGAGTGATGTCTCGAGGTTCGCCATTTTGTCCCTGCCTTAGGGCACGGATGTAGATCAGAGCCTCTTGCCTACATCATATACGTCGTAGATGTCTGTTCGCCTCTGCTTGAGCACTGGAACTTCCCTGAGGTACTCCTCGACCATTGATAGGTCCAGGTCGACGGAGATAGTTGTCTCGTCTTCTCCCGCTTCAGCTACCACATCTCCGTAAGGGTTTATCACGACGGAATGGCCTGTGAAGTTTTCTCCGGTCTGGGCGGTACCCAGGACAAACGCCCCGTTTTCCATGGCACGGGTCCTGAGGAGTGTTATCCATGTCTCCAATTTCCTCTCCCCTCTGAACCAGCCTGCCTGGTAGGAGAGTATGTTTGCGCCCTTGAGCGTTAGGAGCCTGGATGCTTCCGGGAACCTGAGGTCATAGCATATCTGCACGCCCATGCTGAAGCGTTCTGTGAAGAATGGATTCAGGGGGCCGTAGCCCTGGGTGAACGTCTTGCTTTCCCTGAAGTTGTATGCGTCGAAAAGGTGCTTCTTCCTGTACTTTCCGTCGATCATCCCCATGTCGTTGAGCATGACCGATGTGTTGAAAGGCTTGAGGTGACCGTCATTCCTCTCAACTATGTTGAGAAGTATGTTCATCTTCGAGTCCCTTGCAATGGGTATGAAACTGTTGACAAAGTCTTCAGTGACTGATTCGGAGGCGTTGATTGTCTCCTCCTGGTTCTCGAATGAAGGGTTCAGCATCTGGTATTCCGGGAAAATCAGTATGTCAGGCGGGCTTGACTCGACCTTCTTCGCGATGTCAAGCGACTTCTTGAGATTCTCGTCTTTCTTCCTTCCTGAACTCATCTGGGCCAGTACCACCTTCATATTACCACCTACATTGCCCCCATTTCGCCCAGCTTGTCCGGCAGGTACTTCTCTGTAACATAGTCAAGCCCGTACTTTGCCAGGGACTGCTGTTCTGCCTTCTTTGCAATTGACAGCATTGTCTCAATCTCTGCCTTCCAGAATTCCGTCTGGAACCTTGGGTCCTTGAGCTCGTTCTGAAGGGCGTTCACGTCCTTGTCAGTGAGCTTGTCGGTGGGCAGGTTGTAATTGAGTATGTCAGAAGCGGTTATGCCGATGTACTCGGCTGTCGGCACCGCAAGATGGTCTGATATGTGTGCAGTCTTGATGGCGCCATAAGCAATGGAGCCGAAAATCCTGAATGACCACGGGTCGCCGTCCGTGAATACATAAATGGGAAGGCTGAGTTCCTGGTTCATTCTCTTAAGCATCCTCCTGGTGCTCCTGGCGGGTTGCCCCTTCAGGTGAACAAGGACGGCATTGAATCTCTCATCAAATCCATTCTCAACAGGGCGGTCAAACATGCCTCCTGTTTCAATGGCCATAACAAAATTCGCTCCATTACCCTTGAGGCGGAGTTTTTCATTCTCAACGTTGTAGGGAATGGTATAGCCTCCATCACCGACGTCATCCTTGCAGTTGATCGTCTTGAATTCACCCTTCCTGTTTTTCTCCTCTATCGTTATATCTCCTATTATACTTGCCCCGTTCTCTTCCGGTCTCAGCTTGAAATCCTCGCGCAGCAGTTTGCTGATCACCTCAAGGTCCTCAGCTAGAAGGTCAGATTCTCCCTGCGACCCGAATTTCGCAAGATCCCATCCCTCAGAAATGTAGTACATCTCCCTGAGCGTGGAGGACTTGTTTGTCTTTAGCATCTCAATTATGAAATCTATAACATACAGGAATTTCACCATGTATTCTGCACCGTCAAGTGATTTGGCGCTCCTCCTTGTCCTGGATTCGCCATACTTCCACACGGAATGCAGCTGGTCAAGCACCAGGTTGTCGCGCGTCCTGGAAGGAAGTTCAAGCTCCGGTATTTCGCCCTGCTGAAGGGTCTCCAGTATATTTCGCACTATTCCCTTCAGAGCATGCTCAGTATCATTCATCATCTTCATCCTCCTCTTCCTCTTCCCCGGTCTCCTCCTCTATGGTGAGCGATTCCATGTTCCAGTCCGCGGGTAGCGGTTCTGCACCCTGTACATAGACAGAATCTATGCCAGTGAAGTAATAGTCCGTGCCCGGGTATTCCTTCATCCCCCCAGTGACATCAAACTGCAGTGTTTCCTGTTTGGCAGGCTCAAGTGAGGCAACCTCCCATGTGTTCGCCCCTGATATCTCGCCTACTGGGGGGTCAGCGTAGATCGTGAGCGATCTCGTCTTCTGCGTGAAGTTGTGCATCACGACCCTGACATGGAAACCGCCATCAAACGGCTCCGTCTCTTCTGTCACGAATACGACATTTGCAATCTTGGAGAGCACCGAATCGAGGCTTGGCTCTGCCTCCTCCAGGATTGTTGCGGATTTTTTCCCTATCTCGGGGAGCAGCGTCTGGACCAGCCTGAACTTCTCCCGGACCTTGACCCTCTTCTGCTGCTTCCTGAGGTATTTCCTTACTCCCCTGCCCAGGCTTCTCATTGCCAGTTTGATCTCTTCCGTTATCTCCTCTACACCAGCGATTGCCTCTTTGGACTCTGAGGTATAGGGGATCCAGGTGCCGTAAACATGTACAAGGACTATCATCGGGCCATATGGAACCCCGCTTCCCTGCCTCTGCTCCAGACCGTACGGCCTCCAGTCAAGTTCCGATATTGCCTTGGTTATGGCGCATGCACCCGCCTGGTATAGAAGCGGGACCTTGTTTGCGTACCTGACGATTCTCACCTGCTCGTCTGACTTGAGCTCGCCTCCAAAGACAATCGCAGCTTCCACTGAGAAAGGATTGCCGCTGAAAACGGAAACGGGCCGCAGGACAGGCTTGGAGTAGAATGACGGATGGGATTCCTCATATATGTTCCTCAGCCCTTTCCTGAGGAATTCCCCACCTATGGGCGACAGGCAGTCTGTGGGCGGGGGCATAAGTTTGACCTCCTTGAACGCGCCCATCAGGCTTTGGATATCATCGATAGTCAGCTCCTTCGGGGACTTGCTTCCGTCAACCCTGGCAGATTCCAGTATCTCACCCGCGACCCTTTCGCTCACCCTGTTGAACTCGCTGGAGAGGAACTTCAGGACATTCTTCTCCTCAGAAGTGTGTGCTATGTTCCTGATTTCCCCGAGCTCCAGGCCCAGAGGGTGTGGCTTGATCTCCTTTGCCCTCTTGGAAGGCTCCTCGACTACCCTCCTGAAGATCCATTTCTTGTCCTCAGGGTCAATAAACGTCAGGTTCATGTTGGCGTTCACCACCGCGCTCTCCTTGAGATACTCGAAAACGGACTGCTTTCCCACCTGGTATTTCCCCTTTGCCCGGACGGTGACGCTCGTCCCGTGCTCCACGTCCCAGATCGTTGCCTTTTCCTTGACTATGTCTGCACGGTTCTCTTTCACGTTGATCCCGAGTTCGACCTCAACTGCAACATCTTCACCGATCTTCTTTGACCTTATGACAGCGGCTTTCCCTGTGGTAATCTGGCCGTAGAGTATGGCTGCGGTTATTCCTATGCCCTGCTGGCCCCTTGACTGCCTTATGGAATGGAACCTTGACCCGTACAGCAGCTGGCCGAAAACCTTGGGCACTTCCTTCCTTTCTATCCCTGGCCCGTTGTCGTCCACCTGGACTTCGTATATGTCCCCTGTCAGCTTTGTGACCCTGACGAGTATCTCCGGTATGATTCCATACTCCTCACACGCATCCAGTGAATTGTCAATTGCCTCTTTCACAATCATGAAGAGGCTCTTCTGCAGGGAGTCGAACCCCAGAATGTGCTTGTTCTTCTCAAAAAACTCTGATATTGATGCTTCCTTGAGCTCTGATCCCTTCAGCTGAGTCTTGCTCATTCTGGGCTTTAATATGTTTCAGTTTAAATTGATTTTGCCGCGTTTTGCCATAAAAAGGGGTTCAGGGAGTTGTGTGCTCCTGTGAACTGGAGAGCACCCCTGTCTACTCCAGCTGCAATGTGTGGAAGGCGGACTATCCGAAATAGCCCAGGTCCTCGGTGCGCTTGCCCTTGCCCTGGACATCCTCCTGCATCTTTTCCGTGATCTCCTCGATCTGCTTGCTCCTCTCCTCGATGTCCTCGAGGTCAACCTCTATGCCAAGTATCTTGGAGAGAACCTTTATGACTTCCCTTGCACCCTTGGGGTCTGCAAAGTATCCTGAAGTCTCGCCCATGAGGCATGCCCCGTTTATCTCGAAGAGTTCCTTGCCCATGCCGAGCATCAGTCCTGCTGAGCCCACAATTCCGCCGCCTGGCTCGCCCTTCGGGAATACCACTCCGTCCTCTTCCAGCGTGCCCTGGAGACTGAGGTCAGTGACAGCTCCCAGCACCCGGGGTATATCACTGATCTTCCCGGTGCTGTACCCTCCTAGGGTGTAGACTGCCGAGACATTGAATTTCTTGGCCAGCTCAAGCACAAGATATGAAAGCTCGTACTGCCCCTCCTGGGTCGTGCCCTGGAAATCGCCGACCAGAATCATGAGGTCGCTCTTGTTGGGGAACTTCTTGTAATAAATTGAGTTCTTCACCAGGTGCGTTATTCCATCGTCGCCAATGAACACCTGAGGTGGAAGGTACTGTGAGTACATGTCCGCCATCTTCTCCATCTTCAGTTTGTCAATTAGGTACTCGGCAGCTATCTTGCCGATGTTCCCTATACCAGGGAGACCCCCTATGAGTATGGGGTTGTTCAGCCTGGGCCTCTTAACCTGATTCAATATTATTTTTTCCATCTAGATCACCTTTCAATTCCCTGATCCGGTATTTCTGAAACCTGTCCTTTTCAGAATATTTTGGAGGTATTGCGTATATGGACGTGCCTCCGCAGTTCGGGCATGCCTCCGAAAGTGTGTACTTTCCACAGGCCCTGCACTTCCTTATCAGCGACCTCATATCAAGTTCAGGGGTTCCTCTCAAACTCGAGCACTACGTTGTTTTTCTTGCCTGAATCCGTTATGCTCTGGACAGATTTCTTCAAAGTATCTTCAGCAGACTTGTAGTCTTTATCCCTTACTGTTATCCTGTACCTCGGGGCGCCTGCATACTGTATGCTGACTCCTTCAGCGTTGCCTGCTCCCAGCGATTCCCTAATCTTGTCAATTCCATCGGGAGAGAGAGAATATGCTTCTATGAAACCGCCTATCTGAACCCAGGGCGGGACCACATTCTCCTTTGCTATCTTGACTATGACCTGCTTCCATGCCCCTTCTCTCTCGGGAAGCCAGTCCTCATCTGCAGCGGCCTCCTCGAATGCTTCGTAGAGCGTCCCGTACATCTTTCTGAGGTCAGACGCAAACTCTTCCTCGCATTCCTCCACTGTCAAGCTGAGCTGCTCAGCTGCAAGCTCAAGAAGCTTGGCTGATTTCTGCTCGTTCTTCCACTGGGATATCTTCTCCCTTTTCTGGTGGTCATTGACCCTCTTCAGCGAGAGGTCTATGTAACCTCTCTGCTTGTCCACATTGAGGACCTTGCATACAGTCCTCTGACCTTCCCTGAGGTGATCACGTATGTGCTTGACCCATCCAGTTGCAACTTCGGCAATGTGTATGAAGCCTTCCTTGCCTTCATACTCGTCCAGCTTGACATTTGCACCGAAATTCTTGACGTTCCTGATGGTCACGACAACCAGGTCACCCACTTCGGGAAGATCTTTCCTCATTTCAATACCTCAACGACTTCCGCGTTTGTGGATATGGTTCCGCCGGTGGGGTGAACAAGGGTGGCACCGCAAATGTTGCAGG
>JBJKRS010000101.1:0-5773 GCA_046704525.1 Thermoplasmataceae archaeon | reverse complement strand
GAGTCCCTGATTCGCGGCCTCCCCAGCTCCAAAAATCCCCGGCACACAAGTTCCGGTTGATCTGTGGTCAGTTATGTCAATCGCGCCCATTGAGTAGTGAAATGCTGGAAATACGGGCACATATTCCTTCAGAGGATCAACGTTGAGAAGATTCCTCGAGTTCTCCAGAAATGTAGAGTATATGGTATTGAGCTTCTCCTCCCCGACCGGTGACACATCTAGGTTCAGGCATTTTATGCCTCTCGGGCCATCGACTCCCCTTCCCTCAAGAACCTCCGAATACATTGCGCGCACAACGATGTCTCTGGCAGCTACTTCTAACCTTTCAGGAGCATATTTCTCCATGAACCTGTCCCCGTTCTTGTTGAGGAGCAGTGCTCCTTCACCTCTGAGAGCTTCAGTTGCAGGTATTCCCTGTGGCACGAGAGTGGTTGGCAGCCACTGAAGGAACTCCATGTCCCTGAGGCCAACTCCAGCACGAAGGGACATTGCCAGGCCATCCCCGGTCACTGTGTGGGAATACGTGCAGTATGGATACAGTCGTCCAATGCCTCCTGTTGCAACGATTATGCACTTGGCAATGAAAAGTATGAAGTTGCCAGATTCACGCTCCAGGGTCAGAACGCCCTCAAATTTCCCGTCTACGATGAAATCCAGTGCAAAAGTCTCGTTGTACACATCAACATTCTCATATCTCAGAAGGGTGTCGTAGAGAGTTTTCATGAGAAAGAAGCCTGTCCTGTCGAATGCAAAGAATGTTCTGGGGTAGGTATGTGCCCCGAAGAGACGGGAAACTGCTTCGCCTTTCTCATCCCTGAACCATGGCATTCCCCAGTGATCGAGCTGCTTTATCTCATTCGGTGCAGCGCGGACAAAATCCATAACTGCATCCTGGTCACAGAGGTAGTCTCCGCCAATGATGGTGTCCTGGGCGTGGCGATCAAAGCTGTCACCGCTCTTCATAACCGCTGCTGCCCCACCTTCTGGTGCGACAGAGTGTGATCGCATTACCTGAACCTTTGATATTACCGCAACTTTTTCCCTTCCACCAGAACTGCGGGCAATTTCAATAGCCGCCCTCAGGCCCGCAAGGCCTGAGCCAAGAACCACTATGTCGGTTTTAATGACTTCCATACTTTTTGAAACTCCTACTTATTGGAATTGTCAAGATATTCTGTAGCCATTTTCCGTACTTCTGAGAAGACATCTTTATCGCTAGAATCTGTGGCGACAATCATTGGCCCCATGTCCTTAACCTCAATCTGCCACAGTGCCTCCCCCAAAAGGTCGATCCACCACACACCTGTAACTTTCTCAATCTGCGTTAGAAGGAGGGCAGCAGTACCACCAACGTATTCCAGATAGACTGCTCCATTGCGGATCAGTGCTTTTCTGGTTCCATCGCCCATTCCGCCTTTTCCTATTATCAGCTTGGGGCCATACTCATCAAGCAGAGGAGGTGTGTATTTCTCCATTCTCATGCTCGTCGTCGGGCCGACTGTGAGAATTGTGTATTTACCGTTCTCTTCCTTATAACTTGGAGCGGCATGAAGCACAGCTGAATTATTTATGCTCACTGGTAGCGGTTTCTTCTCCTCAAAGAGCCTGTAGTGAGTCTTGTCTCTCATGATGTAAACGGTTCCGGATAATGTGATCCACTCTCCGGCTTCAAGTGAGGCTACTTCAGATTCCCTGGTTATGGGACATTCTATGTTCTTCATCGGCATCACACAAAATTGACAGTACCCTCTTCACCCAGTATTGCTGAAGCTCTCTCATCCCTCCAGCACTGTATGTTTATTGCGACTGGCAGACTGCTTATGTGAGTCTCGGCCCATTCTATGTTTACACCTATTGCTGTTGTGTTACCTCCGAGTCCCATGGGCCCAACACCCAATCTGTTTATCTCAGCGTACAGATCATCTTCAAGGCCAGAAA
The DNA here is from genome assembly GCA_046704525.1 of Thermoplasmataceae archaeon. Taxonomy (GTDB): domain Archaea; phylum Thermoplasmatota; class Thermoplasmata; order Thermoplasmatales; family Thermoplasmataceae. The sequence continues at coordinate 3,835 of JBJKRS010000101.1, read as the reverse complement.
TTACCTTGTCTTCACTGCGGCTTCCTATCGGCCTTGAGACTGCAATCTTTGAAAGTCTCGCCGCCATGTCAAAAGACCCGCCAATTCCTATGCCCACAACATACGGAGGGCATCCTTTTCCGCCAATCTCAACAACCCACCTAAGTATGCGTTCCTTCAATCCTGGAACACCATCTGACAGGGTAAGCATGAAAAGCGTGCTCATATTCTCCGAACCTGACCCCTTTGGAATGACTGTAATCTTGAGTGATTTTCCAAGGCTCGGGTTCGGCTCAAGTATAATCTCTGGCGAGCGGATTCCGGTATTATCACCTGAATTGGCCCTCGTGATTGGGTGGACCATGTTGGGCCTGAGGTTATTATTCAAAGTAGCGCTACGGACGCCTGCTCCTATGGCTTCATAGAGCTGCGTAATGTCAAGTTCGCAATTGCCTGCCTCAACAAGACAGACTGGAGTTCCGGTGTCCTGGCATACTATTAGGTTCTTATCTCGAGCGACCGAAATATTTCTTGAAATCAGTGAAAGAACCTGTGCTCCAGTTTGGTTGTTTTCAGAGTTCCTGGCTTTGACAAGAGCTTCAATCACGTCCTCGGGGAGCTTCTTCAGAGCGGTTATGTACAACTCTGAAACGGTCTTTTCGATCTTCCCATAAACAGTTTGCTCCATCTCTATCCCACCTTTCTTATGGCACGAAGCAAAGCTTCGGCAGCAGAGTCAAAGGGCCCTTTTGCTTGAACTGGTGTATATGTGGCCCAAATCTAATTCCATGCTCTTTGAAATATTGCCAATTATCTATTAATTGTTTGCTTTCCAGATGCAATTATGAATACATACCTGAATTCATAATTATCTAAATTTGTCAGTCAGCAAATCTGGCAGCAATCTCCGAAAGCAGCCTTGCTCCAAATCCAGATGCCCCTATTGTCATGAAGTCCCTTCTTGACAGCCCCTGGGGATAAACTGTTCTCCCCTGTATATCCAGATGCACCCAAGGTGTTCCTCCCGTGAAGTGCGAAAGAAATGCAGCCGCCGTTTCAGATCCTGCTGTTCTTCCCCCAGAATTCTTTATGTCGGCCACATCACTTTTGATCTGGTCTAAGAATTCCTCGGCCAATGGCATGGGCCAGACATTCTCCCAGCTGGAATATGAGGCTTCCTTGACCAGTTGCTGAAGTTCCTCGTTGTTTGTAAACATTGCAGCTATGTTCTCACCCAGGGCCACAGATCTAGCCCCTGTGAGGGTAGCTATGTCTATGAGGGCTTTTGGCCTGTATTTCTCAACACCATAAGACATTGCATCAGCTAGCACGAGTCTGCCTTCTGCATCAGTGGAAATAATCTCGGACGTGACTCCATTATAGTGTTTCAAAATGTCACCAGGCTTGTAGGCACCTCCGCCGGGCATGTTTTCAGTCAGCGGAAGAAGTTCAACAAGATTCACTTTCATCTTTAGATCTGAGATATCTTTCATTGCACCTGGAACAGCAGCTGCGCCGGACTTGTCAAATTTGAGATTGAACAGATTCTCCTTGGGTTTTATGGAAATGCCTCCACTGTCAAATGTAATCCCTTTGCCCACAAACATGATCTTGTCGGGACTGGCTGAGTTGTTATATTCAAGTACGAGGAGTTTAGGTGGTTCATGGGCCCCCCTAGAGACGCCCTCTAGACCTCCGAAACCCATTTTCTTGAAGTCTTCCCTTTCGAAAACTGTAAGGCTAACTCCATCAAACTTGCTTACTGTCTCTTGGAAATAAGTGGGGGTGCCCGTTGAAGCTGGCATGTTTGCAAGATGCTTCGTTAGGTTTGCCCCCCTTCCGTACGTCTGGCCCTTCTTAATGAATTCTTCATCAATCCTTGGGCCTTGTATTAGACTGGAGGACAAGCTTAGGGGTGTATGAGACGATTTGAAATCCGCAAATTCATAAAGGCTGAATTCAGAAATGAAGGCAGCTTCCACAGATTCACGGGCGTTGTCAAGCACGCAGGGCAGATGCATGACGACTGAATGTCTCTTGTGGCTGTTTGACAAGCCTAACCCTATGGCAAAAGAATTTCTGAATCTTTCAGGTGAAAACTTTGCCACTTCTCCAAGCCCAACTGCCACAAGAACTTCCGACCCTGCACCGAACGGCACTACTAGTTTTTCCTTGTATTTCCCATTAAATCCATGGCGGTTCAACACTCCAGAAAGATCTTTTGAATCAAGCCAAGCTTCTAATTCCGTATCAGCTCTGTCCTGGAAGAATCCGATTAGATATGCATCTGCCGCGAGGCTATTCAAGGTGTCTGTAGTACCATGTATTTCCATATTTCACCTAAAATGTATCAAAGTCAAAAATGTTTTTATTAAATAATCTATGCACTAATCTACTGAAACGGCGGGAATACAATGAATAAAAGGAACATTAATGTAATTGAGACAATTGGAAACACACCGCTTGTCCGAATAAATCATGTCAGCGATAATAACTTCAATGTGTTTGCAAAACTCGAATTTCACAATCCGGGACTCAGCATAAAAGATAGAGTGGCCCTGAGGCTGATTGAATCAGCAGAAGAAAGGGGACTCCTAAAGCAGGGCGACACTGTGATAGAGAGAACCAGTGGCAATATGGGCACCGGCCTTGCAATCGTGTGCAGGTCGAAGGGCTACAAATTCGTAGCAGTGATGTCAGAGGGTAATTCACTGGAACGGAGAAGAATGCTCTCGGCCTTTGGAGCCAGTGTTGTGCTTGTGCCCCAGGCAGAAGGTGGCAAGAGTGGTTTTGTGTCGGGAGAGGATCTTGCACTGGTGGAGGATAAAACAGTTGAACTTGCCAGAGAATACTCGGCCTACAGGCCTGACCAGTTTAACAATCCCGAGAACGCAAGGGCGCATGAGATGACTACAGGTGAGGAAATGTGGCAGCAGTCCGATGGGAAGATAGACGCCTTCGTTTCATACGTTGGGTCCGGGGGGACTTTTGTCGGAGTTTCAAGAGCACTTAAGAAGCACAACAGCAAAATTAAGTGCTTTCCGTTGGAGCCCATGGGTGCCCCTTACCTGGCAGGAGGTGAAATTGTTTCGACACGCCACAGAATTCAGGGAGGTGGTTATGCATTCAAGCCAGATTTCTGGGACGAAAGCCTGCCTGACGGATATCTCACAGTCACAGATGGTGAAGCGATGAATGAAGCTCGCAAGCTGGCCTCAGAGGAGGGGATCTTTGCAGGATTTTCCAGCGGGGCAAACATTGCTGGTGCTGCAAAGCTGAGGAACGAAGTCGGCGAAAAGCTCAACGTTGTCACAGTACTTCCTGATTCCGGCTTGAAGTATCTTTCCACGGACTTATTCCCCTGAATGATAGGTTGGACGAAGACCTTACTCGGGATACTTCGGCATCCAGAGTTCTATGAGCGCTGGAGAGGTCCTATTTGGACCTGAAAGCATATTCCTCAGAACTGAGTCGAAATCATCAGGGTTATAGACTCTACTGTTCTCAATTCCCATTGCTTCCGCTATTTTAGTGAACGAGATACGGGGATTGTCCAGGTCTGTGAATGAGTAATCTTTTTTCATTGCGGTGTGCTTCCGCACGGTCCGCTGGAAAAACGGCCATTCAACACCCCATGATCCGTTGTTCAAAACAACATACACAACTGGAAGCCTGTAATGGCTGGCGGTCCAGAGGCATGAGTCTAAGTTCCCGAAAATAGCGTCCCCGTCTCCAATGGTGCAGACAACACTTTTGCCGCTTGAACTTGCATGGACGGCTGCGCCGTAAGCCATTCCGGCACCAATGCCGAGATGACCGCTAGGGTTTGTGAAGTATGACCCGGGCGTATCAATTC
>JBJKRS010000100.1:0-14455 GCA_046704525.1 Thermoplasmataceae archaeon | reverse complement strand
GATGTGTGGTAATCAACCTCAACAGCGTATGACCTTTTCCTGAGAATGACATGGCTCATGCTTGACTCTCGTAGTATGTCACCCTTGGATATATGACCATGAACCAGTGCAAGATATCGGTCCCCCTTCCCCATTTCAGTTTCTCATATTGAACAATGGAAAAAAGTGTTTTGCACACTCCCAGAGAAACACATTATTTTCAGGCCTAGGCAGGTGGAGTTTTAACAACGGTTAAATCTTGGATTCCGATTAATCCCCATGGATCTGTACTCCGCAAAGCTCAGGATTACGTCAATCCTAGTGGGCGTGCTTATCGCCCTGCTGGCAGGTGGCATTATGCTTGCCGTCGCAAGATACATTTTCGGAGTCACAGCTATGCTCAGCTTGCTGATGCTCGTGCTGGGCCTCATACTAGTCCTGGACATAGTCCAGTGGCTGCTTGGCCCTTACATTATAGGGAGGGCATTCCGTGTAAGGAAAGTAGACCCGAATGACAGCCAGATGTTCTGGCTAAACGATATAATCAGCAGGGTCGCTACTGAGAACAACGTCCGGACTCCCACTCTCTATATTTCAGAGATCCCGATGCCCAATGCGTTCGCGTACAGCTCTCCAGTGGCTGGGAAAAGAATCGCTGTTACAAGAGGAGCCCTCAATATCCTTAACAGGGACGAGCTTGAGGCAGTAATTGGCCATGAGATCGGCCACCTGAGGCACAGGGATGTTGAGCTGCTGATGGCAATAGGCCTGATACCAACACTCATGTTTTACCTCGGCTACATGCTATTCTTCTCAGGTGCCTTCAACAACAGGAACGGCGGCGTAATGGTGATCTTCGCAATCGCCCTCATAGCTGTCAGCTTTGCCTTCAACATAATGATACTGGGGGTAAACAGGATGAGGGAGTCGTATGCCGACCTGAATGCAGCCAGGACTGTCAATAATGGGGCAGAGCACCTTCAGACTGCACTGGCAAAAATCGTCATCAGCTCAAGCAGGCCTTACCGCAGACAGGGAAAGCGGGCTGCCAGGCCAACTGACTCCAATTTCTTTGCGAGCATGCTCCTGTTTTCCGGGTTCAACGAGGCAAGCGCCAATGATCCGGCAGAGTTAGTCAGTCATTGGAGAAGCAAGAAGATATCCAGGTTGTCCGGGCTTTTCAGCGATCACCCTCTGCCTGAAAAGAGGATCCAGATGCTTGAGAAGTACAGGAACAACGTGCCGTGATTCAATTGACAGGTTTTGCCCATTTCTTCTTTGTCACGCCTGACATCCATGTTTCCTTGGTTGGCCCTCCATAAGGTGATGTCCCAAGGGCGTTAATTTTGACAGTTAACATTTGCCCTGTATTTATTTGGCCTTAATTTTGCATGAGGCGGTTGCGACAGGGCTCTATTACCAACATTTTTTACTGACTTGAGGATCACGGCTTCGTAAGCTCCTAACAATAGAGCCTTACAGCGGATAGGTGGCAGAGTGGCTATGCGTGGGACTGCAGATCCCATCTATTGGGGTTCAAATCCCCACCTATCCTTAAGAATAAGCCATTTTTCTGCAGTCGGTTGTACCTTGACAAGTGAGCTCATGGGAGCATAGATGCCTTGCAATGCACAAGCGATCAATATTTCTGGGGTTTGAGTTAGGCTATCTACCTGTAACCTGTTGGATCTGCCGGGAGCCCTTTCTCCTCTACCTCGACTACGTAGCGCCAGCAGTCGGGCAGAGAGCCATCAGTATCTGTTACTCCATACTCTCTTCCAAGATCCGCACTTGAAAGAACCTTACCATTCCATCTTCTTGAATTCCCATCGGCAGCAAGAGCAACCACCCCTCTCGCAACGAAAGTGGGAGTCTCCGAAATGCAAAAGTGCGGCACTTTGGTTAAGGCGTCCTTCCAGTTCTCCTCACTCACTCCGAAATTGTCAAGCATCTGTTCAGAACGCATCCACCCAGGGGTTACCGCGACCGATGAGATTTCTGTTTCCTCCAGTTCAGCAGCAAGCCCTATTGTGATCCTTTCGACATTGGCCTTGACGAGATCATAATAAAACCCAACGTTTCTCCTGAAATTTCGGTTATAGTCGGAAGTGCCGTCGGTCATTTCTACAATGAGGCCTTTGCCGGTTCGCAGCATGAGAGGAATTGCCTTTGCGCATGTGATAAGGTGTGATCCAACACCGTTTCTGAGCATTTTAAAACCTAAATCGATGTCGTGTTCCCATAGTTTCTTGTCCCACTGCATGTAAGGATGGCCTCCGAAAATGTCATTCACCAAGATGTCGAGCTTTCCTTTTTCCTGATCTATCCGTTTGACAAGACTCTCGACCGCAGCCTGGTCTGTGTGATCAACCCGGACGTGAGTTCCTTCCCCGCCGGCAGAATGCATCATTTCAGCGGTTTCCTCTATTGTTTCTGGCCTTCCCATGTCTGATGGGCCCGAATCCCTGCTGCTCCTTCCTGTTGCATAAACATAGGCACCTGCCCTTGACAATGCTATTGCGATTGCCCTTCCAGCTCCCCGCGTCGCCCCATCCACAAGAGCGACTTTTCCCGCTAATGTCTTAACCGTTATTTTCACCCCTCACATCTCATTGTGCTTGATCTCAAAGATACCAGTCTGAAGTTATGGCCAAGCACCCTTGCTGTTAGAGCAACAGTGAGCATATTAAGTGATTCCAGCTTTGACTCAGCTTAAAATAGTAATAACGGTATTATTTTGAAGACCTTCTGTGAACGCATGAGCAGAGTGATGGAGGGTTTGAGTTCGCCTCGGGAGAGAGGTGCTCGTTAAGTTTATCCGCATCCACCCTTAACCTGTCCATGGCCAAAAATCCAGTCAAAGCTGTCCTGTTCGACCTTGATGGAACCCTTGTTGACAGTGAGACTATTGCGTCAGAGGCCACACAAAAAGCGTTCCTGGAAATAATGGAAAGGCCCATGACCGATGGAGAGAATGCGAAGCTGAAGGGAAGGCCCGTAAAGAAGATCCTCTCGGAGTGGTTCCCTGACCATGGAGATAAGGTTTACGGAACGATCCTCTCACATTTCTCAACAAGAATAAGCGAAATTGAACCTTTTGAGGGCATAAGGGAACTCCTGCAGGGCTTAACATCAAAGGGCATCAGGATGGCTGTTGTCACATCGGGCCAGAGAGAAGTTGCAGAACAGCTGCTTGCCCCCTCGGGGCTTTCTTCCTATTTTGAATTTGCAGTCTGCCAGGAGGACACTGAAAGACATAAGCCAGATCCCGAGCCGTTGCTGCTTGCAGCCGGGAAACTTGGAGTATCCAATGAAGATTGCGCATACATTGGAGATCAGCCCTATGACATGAGGGCCGCTGGAAAAGCTGGCATGATGGCTCTGGGAGCTGCATGGGGACCTGGCGACAGGAACATCCTGGAGGATAATGGTGCAATGGCAGTCTTCGAGAAACCCGATCTTGTTCTTGAGCAAATTTTGGCTGTTCTCTGAGCAGCATTACCTGCGGATTTAGAAGTCATGCTTCCAAACGGACTTTCATCGAACCTTTCGCTGGGATGCATAATGCAGGAGCAATTCCCCGTACTCCATGCTTTTTACTGAAATCAGCCTGAGATTAGTCTGACCGGCAAATGAACCCCAGTAACTCTTCTTTTTTCCGTACACAACCGGAAACACAAGCATGAAGTATTCATCTGCAAGATCCTTCTGAATGCATTCCCTGACCACCGAAGGTCCACCTTCAACAATTATGTCTTTGCCTTCCTCGTTCCTGAGCTGCTCGATTATATCCTCAAGCTTTCCCTTCATAATTCTTGAGTTGGGCCACTCGGTTCTTTTCATTCGGTTTGAGAGTACAATTTTGTTGCACCTGTCAAGCCACCTGGAATAATCGTACAAGAAATCGGGATCATCCGGTTTCCTTCCTTTCTCGGAATGAACGCGGTAGTGACCCTCGTATGACCTCCTCCCGAAAACAACTGTATCAGCAGTGGAGTATTTCCTGACCCACATTTCCTCAAATGCTATGTCTGGTTCATCCTGCTTTGCGTCTGACCCCGGGTATGTTGGGAAATCACCCCTACCATCCAGTGTCATGTAGAAATTAGCAATTACTTTCCTTACCATGCAGAGAGAAACCCTTTGGAGTATTAGTAATAGTAAGAGAACGAAAGTATACCAGATGAACGCGTCCACTGCTCGGTGGGGGATCTAAGGGCATTTATCGCCAGCATCGCCCTCTGGAGAGATATGCCATGATTCCTGGAACATCTAAGTGGCCGTACCGCAGTGTTCCTGAATCCTGGTTTTGGCAACTAATGTCCGTTCAGTTCCCATCAACCCCTGCATTCAGCCCACTGCCATGACAACGGCAATTTCTGGCCATTCACGTTCTGGCGCAAGGGTTTTCCCGGGAAATTCAGGACCTTACAGATCGACCTCAATGAAGCCGCCCTCTTCCCTGATCGGATGCGTCCTCAACCCAAGCTTGTGAAGAGGGGCGTTGGGAGCAACAAAGGGCGGAGTGATCATTTTCCCGCTCGCGAGGTCGAATTCAGCATCGTGGCAGAAGCACCTGACCTTTCCGACGCTTTGGGAAAGTTCGCCGAGAATGCATTTTGCGTGGGAACATACCCCGTCGATGGCATACAGCTTCCCGCTTGCCTTGGATATGTACACGATCTCGTCGCCAACCTTCACGCTTGCACCTCCAGCTTTGTCCAGCGCCTTTGCGGAAATAGTCTTGTGCCAACTCATGTACAAGTCATGAAGTGGCAGGAAAAACACTTTCCAGTTACCCTGATGCCGCATAGTATACTTGCAGCCACAAGGTTCCAGCCTATGGGATTCGATCTGCGGCTTCCTGCAGTTTTCCACGAATGCCGTAGCCATGTGTAGAGAGCATTGTAACTGCGTCTGTCTTCTTGACGACCCTTTTGAATTCCGCATGTGCGGGATTATGCGGTTCATCCAGTATGGGAAACCATTCAGGTGCGATCAGAATTCTGCCATCCCGTGTTCCCACGGCGATATCACCTGTAATGAGCTCACCTTCTCCAGTTAGAAGCTCATATTCATCCATGTAAGGCATGCTCTGTGCATCCACGCCTTCGACTGTCAGCCGGTGCGCGGTGAAATCCAGTATTTTGCCCTGACCATATTTCAAGTGTTCACGGACACCCCTGCACTTCATGTATTCATCCGGGTTGATCGTCAAGGACTCTCCCTGATCAGGGATGTACACTTCAATGCCAATCTTCCTCTGCAGGTAAACTACTGACCGAGTATGGTCGAGAGTGGTTATTATTGCTGCCCTCACCCTTCCTATTTTTTCCACTTCTTCAATGAGCCCATGCACATAGGGAGGATCGACCAGCACGCACCCTTCCTCCGTGACCACCAGGTGACCCTGCATTGTCTCATCCATCTCAGGGTCCGGGGTAGACCATTTGAATAGCCCCTCTCTTATATTGACCAGCGTAGGTGTGCAACGTAAGCTGTATTTATAATCCTTGCCCCACCATTCTCCAGACTGCTGCAAGATATCGGGGAGGATGCACACGGTTTGCTGAGGGCTACCCTGATCTTCCTGAAATGGTGATATATGATGATCTAATCTGTTATGCGACAGAGGTGTATGGATGACAGGACTGTTCACAGTGTTTCTTTATGCTTCCATGGTCCTGATGGGCCTGGCCATGGCATACCTCATATACCTTTCAAGGCAGGCCTCAGACCCTGTGAAGAGGCTTCTTGTCTATCTCTTCCTGGCGATGATGAACGGGATGCTAATTGGCCCCCTCATTTTTCTTGCTGTCCCTGGATTAGTGACACTAGACGGGGCAGTTGAGGTTTCCGCGGCTGCAATGGCACTGGAAGTGATTCCATTCCTGGTAAGGTTCGTGTCCAATGCACTCAAGGACAGGAAATCCGGAAGCCTGAGGATGCTACAGTTCTTCGTAGTCTTCTTCGTCCTTGCAGACGAGATAATCATGAGCTTTGAGTTCAACATACTCACAAGGCCTGATTTCCTCTCGTCTGCATCTGCGGGACTCTTTTCCGCGGTTATGCAGTCGATATCCAATTACTGGTTCATATTTCCCATGAGCCTGGAGATGGCCCTTACCACTATATTCCTCAGGAAGCACGTTCCAAAGTTCGTGGCCGCAATACTTGCTTTTCAGTCTGCCGTGATGCTGTTTTCACCAACAGCGGTTTCCGCTTTCCACTGGGGATCTGCCACAGTATACATCTCAGCTTCGGTGATGACAGCAATGCTGGTGACCATATTCGAGTACCTGTACAGGAGGAACTCCGTGCACAGGTATTTCGGAAACTACATCCTGATGCTTCTTGCCGCATACGCAGTCATGATGGCTGGCGTGTTCATATGGCAGTACAACGGAAATGTCATGGCCTTCTCAGCAGGCACTGTTCTGAACATGATCATTTTCCTGCACCTGGCGATGAGCCCGGACAGGCCGACCAAGGGGAAAAAGCTCTTCTGGCTTGCCGACAAGAAATGGTCCTTCGGTTTCCTGCTGCTTGTGTTTATCGCAGAATTCTTCATGGGCGGGACCATTGACAACCAGTTCTTCGGTGCCTCCGCATATGTCTCCTCGCTGGGCCTTATTCCATTGTCAGGGGTACCCTATGCGATTCCTGCAAAGGGTGCTTATGATTTTGTCATGGGCGTTTCCGGGATCTCCCTTTCACCCTGGTTCTACGTGATGATGGGGTTCGAGATGGGCGCCCTGATTGCGTTCAAGGCCAGGAAGACCAGGAGCAGGGAGACAGTGATAAGGCTCGGGCTGATGATGACTGCATATGCCCTCTACACAGTGTACCTGCCTTCATTCTTCTTTGCAGACCCTGCGAAGGTTCCGTTCATAGGCTGGAGCATGGGTGTGGGGACTGCCGGTGCATTCGCGCCCCTTTACCTGGTACCCATAGGCCTTTCCTATGTTGTCACAGCCGTTCTTTCACTTCTATTCGGCTCCAGGAACCTCTGCTCCACCCTTTGCCCGGCTCCTGCAATGTACCAGGGAACATTCTACAACGCCATGAAGAAATTCAACCGTGAAAGCGGGACAGCAAAGTCCCTGACCAGCGCGGACAGGCTCGGCGGACTGGTGTACAGAAGCGTCTCCCTGACCATCTACTCTGCCATGGGGATAGCTGCCGTGCTGTCCTACATGACATCCATTGGGCTGGTCGATGCCAACATCTACGGCACAGATCCAACACTGTTCATCTACCTCCTGATCTTCGGCTTCGGCTGGTACCTGGTCTTCATACTGATGCCCTTCGTCGGTTCGTACGGATGCATCAATACAGGCATGTGCTCGTGGGGGAACTTCAACAGATTTTTCTCAAAATTTGGACTCTTCAGGCTGAAGGTCAAGGACACGAACCAGTGCGTAACCTGTGAAACAAAAGATTGTGCTTCTGCATGCCCTGTGGGCAACTACGGCCAGCCAGGATCATTCATCAAGACGGGCGAGTACAGGGACTCGAGGTGCGTGGGGATTGGCGACTGCGTTGACGCTTGCCCGTACGAGAACATCTTCTTCTACGACGTCAGGCACTGGGTCAAGGGCAAGTTCGGAAGGAAAACTCAGGTTCCTGTGGGAGCTGCCGGGCTTGGAACAGAAAGGACAAGGTCGAAGTAGAGACCCATGGCGGCAATCATTGATATGGCGAACACCAGCCAGCCCAGCCCGAACGGGTTCCTTATGAGCACAGGGGCGATCAGGCCGGCGGTTGAGATTCCGACAATTGCTATGAACCACATAGTTGCCCGCCCGCCTGATTCACTTACGTTTGCCCTGTTCCTGTAGATGTATGCCAGAACGTAGTATATGGCGAAAAGCATGAGCGCAGAATACACTCCTAGCAGAGGGAGCACCAGGAATGAGTCGCCGAACATGGCAGGGTCTGCTATCTGCATCAGAAGGAGGGCTATTACAACGCGCCTGAACAAGCCGGGCTCCATGAGCCTGTAAATGGCATAGGCCATTTCAGCAAGCATCGGCGCAAGAAAGAGGAAGTTGGTCACTGCAAGCCCGAAGAAATTAAGGTAGAAAATTGAGCCCCCGAAGCCAGATAGGGGGAAACCAAGTACCTTCAGGAACAATGCCATGGAAATTTCATTCCAAAGGAGCAGTGAAACGAACCCTGCCCTTGATTTCCTGTTATAGGAATACTTGTTCTGCGATATTGGAACCCAGAAAATCAGGAGAATGGCTGCAGACATTGAAAGCATGGAGAAATTCACTGCAATTATTGTGTTCAGAAAGTTCTTCGGTGCCGAGAGGTAATAGGTGATGGCATTCAGCATGCTGGCCATCATAACCAGAAGGAGCAGGGAGAGTGAGAATGATTTGGCCGTTATCTTCTTTGAGAAGTTCCTGACATACCCAATGCTCCAGATGATGAACGCCGTCATCAGCACTTCCGTCAGAATGACCCAGACCGTGTTCTCCACTGCTCCGGAATCTCCTCCTGATATTAGAATAGTGCAGTTTTTTCGCTCGGGTAATGCCTGGGACCAGCCCGGAATTTGCCTGGCTTCAAATTTTCCTGCCCGCGAATAGTTAAATAGAGTATGACAATCGATTACAAACCACGCCATTTCCACTCTTCAGCATGCAGGAGATCAGCCCCCCGCATGAATGGGCAAGGAATTGATGGGTTTCCAGGTGGTGATTGCACTGGTTCAGAAGAAGAATCTCATCTTGCTGGGAATACTTATTGCAACGCTTATGTCAGCAATAGATACCACCATTGTGATCCTGGCGCTCCCCCAGATGTCCGTTGAACTTCAATCACCTTTCCTGACGACAATCTGGGTGATTCTTGCATATCTGCTGGTGCTTGCTGCATTCACTACGCAGATGGGAAGGCTTGGAGACATATTCGGCCGGGGGAGAATATTCAATTTCGGATTCCTTGTCTTTATCGTAGGATCCGCAGCGTCTGGGGCAGCTCCTACTGCTGGATTCCTTGTTGGGGCACGCGTGCTGCAGGGGCTTGGAGCTGTTCTGCTGCAATCCAACAGCGGTGCAATAGTCGCTGACAACTTCGGGCCAGGAGAGCGCGGGAGGGCATTCGGCATAACGAGCATGGGCTGGACAATAGGCGGCACACTTGGCATAGTGCTTGGTGGAGTCATTACATCCCTGATCGGCTGGCGCTTCATCTTCTTCATCAATGTGCCAATAGGTTTGGTGGGCCTTTACTGGTCCTACAGGTACATAAAGGATACAAAGCGTGCTGAAACCAGAATTGACTGGGGCGGGACATCTGTTCTGGTGGCAGTTCTCGGGCTGATAGCGTATGGAGCGACCCAGATTGCGGGAAACGGGCTGACAACGCTTAATGGAAGCATGGTACTCCTTGGTGCAGCACTACTTGTGCCATTTGTCCAGATAGAACTGAGGGTGAAAGACCCGGTCATTGATATGAGGGCGTTCAAGGAGAAGATGCTTTCATATTCACTCCTTTCAGCCTTCCTTCAGGCGGTCGGCTATCTTTCGGTCGTATTCATTCTCATAATGTACCTGCAGGGAATAAGGGGGTTCACGCCGCTGTACTCGGCCCTCCTCCTTGTTCCGGGGTATGTGATTTCGAGCATGCTGGCCCCATACTTCGGCTCAGCTTCAGACAAGTTTGGACCTGCTCTGCTGGCAAGCATGGGAATATTCCTCATGGCCGCAGGGATAATGGTTTACTTCCTGCTAACCCCTACAAGCACCATCTATCTAGTAATACTGGGCTCGGTAATTTCGGGTGTTGGTGGATCGATGTTCTGGCCTTCGAACAACAGTGCCGTGATGACATCTGCCCCCAGGAGGCTTTACGGATCAGTGTCGGGCCTGCTCAGGACCCTCTCCAACATGGGAACGCTCCTCAGTTATGTTATCTCTATATCCATTGCCTCCCTGGCTGTTCCACGGCAGGTTGCCTTTGAGGTCTTCCTGGGGGTCGGAAAACTTGACAGCAGAGTATCGGGGCAGTTCCTCGCGGGACTGCACGCCGCATTCCTTGTAAGTCTTGCAATCCTGGTTCTGGCCGGAATTTTCTCTCTAGCCAGGACCCAGAAAAAAGTTGCTCCCGAGGAAATCTCAGGAACAGGGCAGAAGGACTAGGAGTCCTTTCTGAAGTGGAATATTCCCCAGAGCAGGTCCCCGTTCTTTCCGCCTTCCACCCAGTGCCTCAGCCCCTCCTTCATATGCTCTATGAAATCCATGCTTATCTTCTCAGACAGCTCCTCCTCGTGTGACTCAGTGTACCTGAGGGCACGGTCGTATGTCGCAGTGAGGCAATCAGAATTGTCGCTGAAGTTTACCATTTTCAAGCCGCTGTCAGATGCAAGACTCCTGTAAAGCTCGATTGACCCCATATCTGAAAGGTGGATCCTGTCCAGGATAGGCTGAAGAGTATCGTCAGGGCAGTCCTCAGTCCTCATGGGGTCGGCAAAAATGAAATCGCCTCCGGGCTTGAGCACCCTGGAGACCTCACTGAACACTTTCCCTTTGTCCCCGCTGTGGAGGAGAGCATCAATGGACCAGCTGACGTCCATGCTTCTGCTGTCGAAGGGCATGTCCTCAAAGCTCCCTTCAATGATGTCGATCCTGCCGTCCAGACCCCTCTTCCTGTTCAGGAATCTTGAATGTTCGTTCTGCACCCTGCTGAGATTGAGCGAATAAACCCGGCATCCATAATGGGAGGCAAGGTAGCGGGCAGTGCCTCCGTAACCTGATCCGATGTCGACTACGTTTGTATCCGGCCCGATACTTCCAAGTTCCTCCGCCATGGTTTTGACAGTCCTCATGCACGCCTTCTGCATTGGCTCGTCCTTATCTTTGAATATCCCCTGGTGTATGTGTTCGTCTCCCCATACCGACGTGTAAAAAATATCAGCATCAGTGCTGTCATAGTAATTCCTGGTAGTAAGTTCATTCTCATCCTTTCTTTCCATCATACCACCTCTAAAACCCCTTCTAAAGTGCCCCTCTCATGTGATTAATGGGGTGAAACAATTCCAAGAATCCAGAACTGAGGCTCAACACACAATTTTTGCTGGATAAACATTAATTGTGTATTCCTTTAAATCCTTTTCAATTCGTGCCAATAATTATTGGTATTGGAGAAGCAATTTCGAAATATCATGAGCCGTCTTCGGATGTGTAGAACCAGTCGTACTCGCTCTTTATCTTGTTCTGCTCAGAAAGGTAGGACTGCTTGTCTATAGTCCCCCTTATAAATTTTATGTCAAGTTCCTTGAGTTCTTCAATTATGTTTTCCCTTCCGATCTTCCTGTACTCTGTCATGAAGCTGTCAAGCCTGCTGAAAAAGAGCTCGCCCATTTCTGTAGCTTCATATTGCACTCTAGGCCTTCCTGGTGAAAGCAGCCACATTTTCCTCACCAGGCCGTATTTGAGAAGTTCCTTAAGGTGCTTGTCCACACCCTGCCTCGTCACCGAGAGTGATCTTGCAATCTCCTCCGGGGTCATGGGCCTTGCAAGGAGGTGAAAAATGGCTTTTTTGGGGGCAGAGGTGAGAGAGTGCACTATTTCGAGCATGACTGATGAACATTATCGAGCAAATCAACTTTTTTGTTCCATCGGTCAAGAAATAAGTTGCACGAATCAAATAATGGTTTTAGTGAATTAAATATAAATTTCAAAATAAATATAAGTATGTCCATGAAATCCTTGATGCAGGTACCAAAATGGACGAAGATACATTGAAGAAACTCGGGAAAATGCTGGATTCAGGGGAGATATCACAAGACCTCTATGAGGAGATGGTTTCCAGGTGGGATAAGGCGGAAAGCACTCATGCGGAGAAACCCCCTGAGCTGCCTGATCATCCTGAAGAAGAAAGTCCTAACGATGGCATAGTCAGCATATCAGGATCGGGAGTGCTAAATGAAACAAGCGCGAGTGAGATTCGCATTTCAGGTTCCGGCAAGATTACAGGGGATATACGAGTCAAGAGGATGAGTGTGTCAGGAGGTGCCACATCAACTGGCCATATAGATTGCAGTGAAGTCCTCCTGGTATCCGGAAGCCTCTCCGCAGATGGAAATGTGAAGTCTGGCACAGCTGCAGTCACGGGAGCCCTGAGCTTCAATGACGGCCATTTCAATAAGCTTGTCGTGCAGGGAGGGCTGAAGGCCGAAGGTGTCCTGGTGTCAGATTCAATAAGCAATTACGGGCACCTCAGTGCAAGAGAGATGAAATGCACTGTACTTTCAGGAAGGGGGAAGATACTGGCAGACTCCATTGAAACACAAAAACTCTCCTTCAACGGCTTAATAGAAACAGGTTACCTGAAAGGTGAAGAATTGAGGCTAAGGATGGCGGGCGGTTCAAGCAGGATAGACCGCCTGGATGGCGGCAGTGTTGATGTATCAAGGCAGGGATCCAGGCTGCTTGCTAAAGGCACTGCCAGGATAGGAGAGGTCAATGCCGCATATGTCAAGATCGACCACGCAAGCTGCGGTAAAATTGTGGCGGACGAAGCGATTATTGGACCGGATTGCACGGTGGATTACCTAGAGGCGGCAAGAATATCAGCATCGAGCAGGGCCAGGATAAGGGAGAGAAAGGCTGTAAATAAGAGCGGAGACTGAAGGTCAAGATGGCCATTTTCACCGGCCATTGTTCTCCCAACATGCTTTCGCTGGCTGGAATGTTAATATTCCGGGCAGAGATATGAACGTGATATCATGAGGATCAAGAAGCTAGGCAGAACTGGAATGCTCGTGAGCGAACTGTGCCTGGGTACAATGACATTTGGCTGGCAGGCGGATGAGACAGCCAGCGGCAAGATCATGGACGAGTTCAGGGACGGGGGCGGCAATTTCATTGATACGCCCAACGTTTACGCTTCAGGAAAATCTGAGGAAATCATAGGGAACTGGATGAAGAATGTGGACAGGGAGAGTGTTGCCCTGGCAACCAAGGCAAGGTTCAGGACAGGGGAGCATCCCAATGGCATTGGCCTCTCCAGGAAGCACCTCAACTCCGCAGTCCGTGATAGCCTGAAGAGGCTCAAGACTGACTACATAGACCTTCTGCAGGTTCATGCATGGGACCCGCTGACTCCACTGGAGGAGACTTTCTCCACACTGAATACTCTGGTCGAGGAGGGGCTGGTGAGATATATTGGAATAAGCAATTACAGGGGCTGGCAGTTCGAAAAGGCCCTCCAGCTGTGCAGGCGGATGGGATGGCATGAGCCAGTAAGCATACAGCCCCATTACAACCTCCTGGTAAGGGCTACAGAGTTTGAAATAATCCCTATGGCCATGCACGAGGAAATCGCTGTTCTCCCCTGGAGCCCGCTAGCCGGCGGCGTACTGACAGGAAAATACTCCGGCGGGATCTCCAATGCACCCAAGGGTACCAGGGTTGGAGACTCTTCGAGGCGTGATGCGTACATGAAGTACGAGAACAGCAGAACTGACAGGACGCTGAAATCACTCACAGAAATCTCGGGCGAGACCGGGAAGAGCATGGCCCAGGTTGCACTCAACTGGCTACTCTCCAACCATGCGGTGACCTCCCCAATAATTGGCGCCAGGACTCTGGAACAGCTTCGGGACAACCTTGGGGGTACGGGATGGTCTCTTACCATGGAGCAGGTTGAGTCCCTCAACGAGGCGGGAAAGCTTGAGGTCACATACCCATACGACCAGGGCGGGGAAGACCAGCAGTCCAGGGACAGATCCCTTGATTAGTCCCTGAGCCTTTCATAGACTTAGTCCTCAGGAGAGGATAAAAGCGCAGATATCTGAGAGCTCTCTAACCATGTCGTCACTGGTCAACCCAATGTGGCCTCCGGTAGTATTCACTCTCAGATAAGCTGATGGCGACTCCTTAGACAGTGCCATGTGGAATTTTATCGCGTGCGCAGGATGGACCCTGTCGTCCCTGAGCCTAGTATAGATCAGGGTCGGAGGATATTTTGACCCTGTACGTATGTTGTGGTATGGTGAGTACTTTCCCAGATACTCGGCGTCCTCTTTCCTGTCCGGGTCCCCGTATTCTGTCGTCCAGTACTTTCCTACCGACATGCGGTGGAAACGGAGCATGTCAAGCACAGGATTGCCAATTACTGCCTTGCTCAGCAGGTCGGGGGTCTGAGTCATGGTGGCACCAACAAGGAGCCCTCCATTGCTGGCGCCATATGCTGTGACCTCTTCCCCGCGAGCCTTGAGGTCGCTGATTACAGACCTGAGATCATCAAAGACGTTCTGATTCCTCGAGAGAGTGCCTGCCCTGACCCCATTAGATCTGCGGGATACCCCATCCTTCGCGGATTTCTGGTGCTCCTGGCAATATCTCGAAGGCAGGGGCTTCGTCCGGATCTGGGCTGATTATTGCAATTGCCGACTTTCCCCCGTGGTACCTGGATGAGAATATGGATATCAGCCTTCCACCGAACATCTCCTCATAACCTT
>JBJKRS010000099.1:0-11868 GCA_046704525.1 Thermoplasmataceae archaeon | reverse complement strand
TGGCATCGCTGTTGTTTATGTATTCGGGCGTGAGAATTGCGCCTTCCCTTGAAGGCGAAATCACCCTCTCCTTCTCCAGGATTCGGAGCGAATACCTGATCTTGTGCTCAGGGATCCCAGTCTCCTTGGCCATTTTGATTATGCCCGCTGGCTGTTCCCTGAGGAGTGCTTTAATGATTGCTATGTGCCTCTTCACTGTTTCAAGATCATAGACTATTTCCTTGAATATTGAGCCGTCTTCATTACTCATATTCATAAGAAATGCATGTTAGCATATAACAATTTTGTGGGATTTCCTCTTGGAAATGGCAGGAGGAGCCAGCTACGGGAACAAAATCCTGTCACCCTCGACTATGCGGAGTTCTCCGTCAACCCTGACCATGTTCCTTATGATTCTCTCCCTGTCCCTGATGTATTCGTCGAACTTCCCTGGATTGCTGGACTCCTTCCTGATGCTTATGGCATTAATTCTCAGGGCAAGCTGGAGCTTCAGGTAGAACCGTGTCTTCTCCTCGAGGCTGTTAAGGTCAATGACAGTGGTCATCCGCGTTTTCATAGGCTCGTGACCTATAATCTTTTGCCACAGCAGCGTCTGACGCCCAGACCGCGAAGTCCTACAGCATTGCGAAACTGTTATTTCGCCGGTCTTTCTATTGCACCCATGGTCATACCGCTGACCAGGGTGAATGATTACAAGTACGAGATCAGAAAGGATACTGATCCATCAATGAATGTTCCAGGGATAGTCTATACGAGTCCCGAACTCCTGGAGTCACTGGGGAAGGATAACGCCCTCCAGCAGGTTGTAAATGTTGCCACTCTCCCCGGCATAGTGAAAGCGTCAATTGCAATGCCGGACATACACTGGGGCTACGGCTTTCCTATAGGCGGCGTCGCTGCCTTCGACAGTGACGAGGGCGTGATTTCACCTGGCGGAGTCGGGTACGACATAAATTGCGGGGTGTCCCTTATCAGGACAGGGCTTCAGGCAGATGACATAAAGAACAGGATAAAGGCGCTCACCGGGACTATCTACGATCTCGTCCCCGCCGGGGTTGGATCTAAAAGGAGCCAGCAGCTTACAGACCGGGACCTGCGTGAGATACTCTCCTCAGGTATTGACTGGGCGGAGTCAAAAGGGCTATCAGATCCTGAGGATTCCATGGCCACCGAGGGTAATGGGAACCTCACAGGTGCTGATCCCTCAAAGGTCTCTGATTCAGCCAAGAAGAGAGGAAGAGGGCAGATAGGCACCCTTGGGGCCGGAAATCATTTTCTTGAGATACAGCGGGTTGAAAGGATCTATGAAAAGGAGACTGCCAGAAGATTTGGGCTTGATCAAGAAGGGCAGATCACTGTCATGATACACACCGGTTCCAGGGGGCTGGGCCACCAGGTTGCAACAGACTACCTGAAAGTGCTCTCTTCCGGTGGAGATGCAGTCCAGAACCTGAAGGACAGGCAACTGATGTCTGCGCACCTGAAATCAAGAACTGCAGACTCCTACATTGGCGCCATGAATGCAGCTGCAAATTTCGGTTTCGTGAACAGGCAGATCATAGTGCACAGCGTTCGAAAGGCGTTTGAGGGCATCTTGGGGCAGGATTACGAGTCCATGGGAATGAGCCTTGTGTATAGTCTGGCCCACAATATTGCAAAGGAGGAGGAGCACGTAGTCGACGGGAAGAGAATGAAGGTGGTAGTTCACAGAAAAGGTGCCACCAGGGCTTTTCCCGGGGGGAGGCCAGAAGTTGGAGAGAAGTTCAATGAAACCGGACACCCTGTCCTTATTCCGGGAGACATGGGCAGCGCATCATATGTGCTTGTCGGCAATCCTGGAAATCTTGAGGCATCATTCGGGTCCTCATGCCATGGGGCTGGGAGGATGCTCAGCAGGAAGGCTTCTCTTGGAAAATTTACAAGCGGGCGTGTCATAGCTGACCTTGAAAAGAAAGGAGTCTATGCCAGGGCCGCCAGCAACAGGGTACTGGTTGAAGAGGCACCTGGCAGTTACAAGAACATAGATGAAGTGGTTAATGCTGTGAGGGGAGCAGGGCTTGCCAGGCCGGTTGCAAGGCTTGTTCCAATGGGCGTTGTCAAGGGCTGATCTTTCATCCCTTGTGCAACAACATTCATCGCATAGTTCGATCCTGAATGTTTGCGTAACCTTGATAAATATTAGCATGGTTAGAAACTCGCAATTGGAGTAACAATTTCAGCCTAGCCCATATCCTTCTTGTTTTACAATAATATTTATAAGAATCGGTTTCTTTAGCCGCCTATCGAGAGGAAGATGATAGTGAATAAAACAACGGCTTTAGCGATACTGATCGCCCTTACCATGATCGGAGTGAGCTTCGCAGTGGTGGGGGAGAGTCAGGCTTTGACTCCTCAGACAGGAAGCGTGAACTTGACGATATATTATCCCGCACTTAGCAAAGTGGGAAGTTCCTCTACCACTGTTACAATGAAGGATTTTTCTGGAAACGTAGTTTCATCCCAGAGTGGAAACTCTGTGACATTCAGCGGCATACAGTACGGAAAGTACTACATAGATGTAAACCCCTTCTACGGCCCTTCGGGCAGCAGCGGGACTATAGTGGCCAATGAGACCGTTAAGCCGATTAACCTTACTTCACCATCCATGTCGCTTACCATGGATGTGTCCACTGCCAAGACTGTAAAAGAGAACATAGACGTGCAGGGCATCACATCGGGCTCAGCAAATGTTTCATTGCAGACCGACTCTGGATTCACATTCAAGAGCTTCACAATGAATGAGACGAGCCACAACCAGAGCGCCTACGTGCCATACGGTTCGTTCTACGTGAATGCGAACTATGCCGGCAGCGCGTTCTCCAGCTATGTTACAACCACCACGACAGGAGCAACAGTCAAGGAAAACCTGAGCACTGCCACTACTCTGTCAGGATTCGTTAAAGATCAGTCAGGGTCGCCTGTTTCACCAGTGGATGTTGTGGTTTACAACCCAGCATCTCGCAGTTACACGACTTCGCACTTCACTGGGGCATCTTACACCATCGAGGGCAGCCTGTCCGGCATGTATGTCTTCATCAGCTCACCCGGGTACAACACAACACAGATACTCAACCCCTCATCAGGCGGGCTTCACAATGCAGTCCTGCACAAGGCCAGCAGTTCCATATTCTACAACTACTCACTTAGCTCTAACCTTCAGTCCGTGAGCCTGAACATAACTTACAGGGTCGGCAACAACACAACCATTCCATATTTCCTCGGAAACTCCACCGTCGGTTCACTCTACTGGCAGGAGAGCCTTGACGGCTTCACAACCGGAAACCTGCAGACCATGGAGACACTGTACCTCAAGAATCTTGTAATGAACTATACCTCCAACTCATTCACCCTAAACGGGTACGTCTACAACTTCACCGAAATCAACAAGATAGCAGCCTCTGGAAGCACTCTTGGGAGCTTCAACGGATTTGTGAATGTATCATACTCCAACCCATCGGTTCCGTCATCGCTGGGCACATCTGGCTATACGGCAAAAATAGGTGCCCTGGCAACCCAGATGACACCGGGAACACTGTACAACAACTACTCGCTCACATACGACAATCCGGTTCTTGCACTTGCTTCATCATCTTCGTCCACGTCGACATTCAAGTCGCCCATAGTGATAAATCCAGTATCAACGAGCCAGCAGGTATCACTCTCACTCTCGCCAGTTCAGAAGCCTGCTGTGCAGGATTCACAGATAGCACTCTACTGGACAGGGCTGAGCTCAAGCAACTACCTGCTCAACAACAGCGCGACCAATACTGCATTCATAGCCCCACAGAGCACTCCGGTCAACCTTAACGCATCCAACTCATACTTCAATCCTGTGACTGGAAAGAACGACTACCAGTATGCAAACTTCACCTGGTACATGGGAGGAAGTAACTACTACGGTTACAACACAACAATGTCATTCAGCGCTGCAAAGACACTCGTCACACTCAATGCAACCAGTCCTTCGGGGAGCTACAACAATTCTTCGTTCTATGTCATAACCTCCAATGCTAACCCAACGGTGAACTATTCGGTCACATACAGCGGCAAGACCCTTGCATCTGGAATGGGGCTCGCAAACGCCAGCGTGACTGTTCCGCAGTCTGCGCTTGTGACTTACAGCGGATTCCCGTCCTCACTCAATGTGAGCGGATACAGCGTCCCTCTGCTTTACGCCTGGTACATGCCGAACTACACTAGCACTGCACAGAACATCACATACGCATTCGACAACCCTGCGGTGTCGGTTGGAACGCAGTATGCGTACCTCAACGTCTCCACAGTTTTCGGAACCTATGCGAATCAGACATTCCTGGTCACGGTCAATGACACAACACCACCAGTTCCGGCAATGAAACTGTCCAACCTTACGCACACTTCAGTGAGCCAGCCGACTGCAGGTGTTCCCACAGTCTTTTCGGCAAACTCTTCCACTGACCCCTACTATGCGGGGTCACAGCTTACCTACAGCTGGGCGGTCAATTACGCCAATGGAACTTCGGTGAAGAACGGGTCCACCACGTATGAAGTTGCAGGGGGATCGATGAACGGATCCTACGTGATACTGAAGTTCAACACTCTCACGCCCCTCATCGTTTCACTGAAGGCAACAAACCCGTCCGGAGTGGCAGCGTACAGCAACAACACAGTGAGCATTCAGGTTAACACGCCCAGGATCGTGGTCAACAGCATATACATGAGCAGTAACCTGACACAGGGAAGCAAGACAACCATCTACGTCAACGTTTCAAACAACGGGACAGTTGCTGCAAATGGCTTCACCATAATGGTGCTCATCAACAACAACCAGGTTGCCTCACAGGACTATTCCATGAGTCTCGCGGTGGGACAGGCAAGAAACGTCAGCTTCAACTACACCCCAGCAACCAGCGGCAAAGTGACACTTGTGTTTGAGGCCAACAATTCGTCCCAGCCTGCATTCATGTCGAACCTTGGCAGCTACACGACAACGCTTTCAATCAAGGCCCCCGGATACAAGACTCCCCTGATAATAGGGTCCATAATAGCAGTGATTGTTATTGTCGGCCTTGTTTACTACAGGGTCACATCATCCAGGCCAAAGAAACAGAGGCAGGCAAAACCCAAGACAGACCTGAAGAAGCAGCCAGCTGAAAAGAAGAAGTAATTTTTTCTTCTTCAAACAAATTTTTCCCTTTTTTCTGAATACAATTTATCCTGTTCTTCATGGATTTGGTTAATATCGGTTTGCCGCTTCCTATATGGATGGCACCCGCCACACAAGCCGCATTACATTTCTTCCAGGACCTTTATTCCCAGAATGCCGCAGGCATCCTCGAGCACATGCCTGTAAAGCTTCACAAGGGAGACCCTTCTGGTACGCGTCTCGGGGTTTTCGTCTAGGACTGTGCAGTGCTGGTAGAAGTCATTGAATTTCTTCACAAGGCTCAGCGTATAGTTTGCAATAATGTCCGGCCTCAGGGACTCGGCCGCTTGATTGAGAAAGAACGGGTAGAAGTACATCTCCCTGGCAAGATCTGCCTCGAAGCTGTTGAATCCCATGCCCTTCCCGGGAGCTTTCAGCTCTCCTGCTTTCCTCAGTATGCTTGAGGCTCTGGCATATGAGTACATGATGTAGGGTGCTGAATCCCCTTCGAAATTAAGTGCTTCCTGCCATCGAAATACCATTGGCTTGTTTGCTCCCACCCTCACAATATTGAATCTTATTGAAGAAGTTGCGACGTCTGAGGAAATTGATTTCAGGCTTTCCTCCTGGAGATCTGGCCTCTTCTCCTTAACGACAGTGTAAGACTCCTCTTTCATCCTCTCGATCAGGTCTGGAAGTGTAACAACATTGCCTTTCCGGGTGGACATCTTTCCAGACTCCAGCCTGACGAACCCATAGAACAGGGCATCTATCCTGTTCTCAATGTCGAGCATGTTCTGCATAACGTATTTCAGTGAGCTTGCGTGGAGTTTGTGATCCTCACCCAGCACATCTATAAGCCAGTCATAATTGGCAAGCTTGTAGAGATGGTATGCTATATCCCTGGCAAAATACAGGGACGTTCCATCACTGCGCTTAAGGAAGATCTTCCTGTCATCCGGCAGCTCGACATATTTTGCCCCGCCCTCGTCCCTGAGGTACTCGTCCATGCCTTCGAGCAACTGGTCGATTTCTCCGCTCTGTATGAAATCTGACTCGTATGTGTAGTCATTGTGCTCGATTCCAAGTTCCCTGAGCGAAGACTTCACCTGCTCAAGCATCACGTCTGTAATGGCATGGATCTCCTCGTACAGCGCGCTGTCGCCCCTTTCATATCGTTCTGCCAGTTGCTTCACAGCTTCCTCGATTGAGGGGTCTGTCTTTACATCTTCATAGATGCGCCTGTAACCGTCCAGGATATCATCAGGCTCAAGCTTCTTCTTGTAGCGGATGAATGCCTCATAGAGAAAGAGGACCTGCCTGCCCGAGTCGTTGATGAAGTACTGGGTGGTCACCCTGTATCCGAAACGTTCGAGAAGTTTAGCTAGAGAATCCCCAATGATTGAATTCCTTGCCCTGCCCACATGAAGTGGCCCGGTTGGATTGGCACTCGTATGCTCAACAGAGATCCTCTCCGGGTCCTGGAAAATGTCCGGGAACTGTCCCTTCACGCTGAGTGATTCCTCGACCTCCCTGAAATAGGCCTCGGGCTTTACCTTGAAATTTGCGTACCCTCCTGATTGCTGGACACTTTCCAGAAAACCTTCACCCGAGATGGCTGATTCTATGCTGCCAAAGATTTCACTAGGCTTCATGCCATTCTTCTTGGAGACCCTGAAGAGAGTCAGCGTAAAATCCGCGTGCCCCGACCTGTCTATGTCGATGTCCCTTCTCTCAAGATCTGGCACCGCCTTTTTCGCCGTTTCAAAAATCTTCTCCATGAAGTTCGTGAACAGCAGCATGCGAATCGATTGCCGCTGCGTATTAAATGATTTGCCGGTGGTCACCTCGTTACGGGTTCCAGCCTTATGGTGGCTCCCACCCGCTTGAGGTCCTCCAGGAACCCGGGATAGCTCTTGTTGATCCTCTCGACGTTGTCGTACTCTATCTCAAATCCCGCGGAGAGTCCCGCAATTATGGCACTCATAATCAACCTGTGGTCATCGAAGCTCAGCCTTCCCGGGTTCACGATCTGCTGCCCCTTCCGGATGGCCAGGTAGTCATCCCCAGTTTCCACCCTGGCTCCGAAGCTCTCCGCAAGCCTTATGATTTCGCCATACCGATCAGATTCCTTGATCTTCAGCCGCCCTGGATTCTTTATTGTGATACCCTCAAGCAGGAATATTCCAAGGACCGCAACAGGCGGTGCCAGGTCAGGGGATTCGTCCGCATCGATCTCCAGGTGCATCACAGGGCTCCTTACAGCCTTGACAACGGTGTGGTTTCCGGAGAATGCTACCGATATTCCCTCGCTAGAGCTCTTGAGCTTGTCCATTATGACCGCGTCGCTCTGGAGCGAACTATCCGGAAGCTCCTCCAGCATTACTCCCTCGTCTGATGCCATCAGACCCATGATGAGGAAAAAGGCCGCCGATGAATAATCCCTCTCGATGTAGTAATCCCTGTTTTTCTCCTCGGATTTCTGGAATACCTTGAATGTATTCTCGCCCCTCTCTATCCTGAAGCCCATGGACTCCAGGCAGGCGATCGTTATGTCGACATACCCCTCAGAAGTCTTTTCCCCAGTTACAGACAAAGTGTGCCCGTCCTCTCCGCTGAATGCATAGAATGCCAGCATTGCACTTACGTACTGTGAGCTCCTGGACCTCTCTATTGTGGAGTCACTGATGCTGATGTTCTCAGCGTCCATCGTAACAAATCCGTCTTCCTTGTAATCTATTCTTGCCCCAAGCGACCTTAGAACTGACACTAGGTCGTCAACCGGCCTCGCCCCCAGTTCAGGCTTCCCAACAAATTCGGTTGAGCACCGTTTTGCCGCAAGTATTCCCAGGCTAATTCTGTAAGAAGTTGCGGATTCGCCCACGTCCACGTACTTCGGGCACCTGAATCCGGGCTCAACCTTTACAGTGCTGCCTTCAAAGGTCAGAGCCGAGCCCTCGGACCTGGCTATCCCGAGCGCCGTCTGCTCATCCTCTGAAAAATACACTCCGTGTATCACGGACGGACTGCTGTCCACTCCGGAAAACAGGATGTAGCGCTGGGAGAAGCTTTTCGATCCGGGTGCTTGAACTGTGCCGGAAATTTGGTCAGCGGAAATAGTAGCTCTCATCTGTACCCTATTCCATCATAACTGCCTTGTTCGTAAATAAGGTTTGTTTGTAGCTTGTCCCGGGGAACCTTCCCAGGCCGTCAACAGCTTCCTGCAACTGTTCCTCCTCCTCGAATATGCCAAACACAGCTGGCCCTTTTCCGCACTGAGCTGCATAAATTGCCCCCGATGACAGGAAATGCCTGATCAGCCCTGTATTCTGGCCGTAAATGTTTCCAAGCAGTGTGCCGTTCATCGACATGGACTCATAATATAGACCTTCCTCTATGAGCGAATATATCCTGTCCGCGTGCCTGGCGTACCTTGCCATCTCCGTGGCCTGAACTGACGTGCTGGATCTTCCGGCCTTGGAATACGCGATGAGCACCTGGTCAGCCGGAGCTGCGCCTCTCATGATGAGCTGGCGACTCTTGTTGTCAGTGAGGCACACCCCTCCGTAATAGCACGAGCAGAGGTCGTCATATGCCCCGGTCAGGGACGTCCCGTTCTCAATTGACACGTCTGCACAGAGATCCAGCAACTCCTCGGCGCCCATGTCTACGCCAATCAGGTTGAGAAATCCCATCGTTACAGACAGGGTCATTGCGCTGCTGCTCTTCAGGCCCTTTCCCCGGGGGAGTCCCCTTGGAACCGTAACCCGGTAGGACTGTGAGGTTCTGAATCTGGATTTCAGGACTTCAAGTGTCCTTTCCACCGCCCTCTCGTTTCCCCCGAAAGGCGGTGCAACCTCCGATATGATGACCTCCATGGGAAGATCAACTGCAACGGAGCATCCATAACCATTGAAGAAAGCGGACAGGGCCGATATCCCTCCGTTGCATACCACCCTCACTCCATGCTCATGCATCAAGGCCCCCCGCAGCCTCAGCAGCAATTTTCTCCAGAAGGTTCCTGTCTATTCTCTTTCCAGTCATGAGCTTTAGTGATTCATAACCCTGGTCAACAAAGAATCCCAGCCCTCCGACTGCCTGTTTCCCCTGCTTTATCAGCGTCTCTGTAATATTGGTTGCTTGCGGGTTGTATACCAGGTCTATGCCAGCACTGCAGCCCTCAATCTCCTCGGCTGTGAACGGGGAGGAATTCACCTCGGGCCACATTCCAATAGGCGAGCAGTTGATGAGGATGTCTGCACCCAAGGCCTCCCCCGGATTCACGTATGATGTGTTCTTTCCCTGAAGCTGGGCATGCAGCCTCGCCCTTGCATCGGCAGGACTGCGTGAGACTACTGTCACCCGTGCGGATGGGAAATAGAGCGAAATATAGCAGATTACAGTCCTTGCGACTCCTCCGGATCCCCTGACCGCAACAGTGGAGTCCTCCAGCGTCAGGCCGATCTCCCTAACGAGATTCCCCATGGCGAGGAAATCCGTGTTATAACCCATGCTACTTCCTCCTTCCGTGACCACTGTATTGACTGATCCTATGGCTTCCGCTTCATCTGAAACAGAGTCAAGGTGCTTCATGATCTCCACCTTGTGCGGAATCGTCACGTTGTAGCCCAGGAACTTCTCCCTTGCCATGGATACGAAACGCCCCAGGTTTTCTGCTGTCACATCAATCGAAAGGTAGATGCAGTCCAGGCCGGATTGTGAAAAATAGCGGTTATAAACAGTCTGGCCAATAGAGTGCGAGACTGGCCTCCCCACAAGTCCTGTTAGCTGCATGATAACCTGATCTAACCAACAAGATTATAATTCTCCGTGAAAGACCTGAGGTAAGTCTGCATGTCGTCCATGGACACCCTTGCCTTCTGGGACCTCCCCATCTCAACCGGCAGGTCCATCATTATGTGCCCGTCAGAGACCTTCTTGTCGTTTGCTATGAACTTAACGAGATTCTGAACGTTCATGGCTCCCGAAGATGCCAGGCCTATGGAGAACTTCCCGAGAATATGCTGTATTTTATCCCGTACCTGGGATGCAGTTATGCCCATCCTCTCCCCTATGTACGCCTCAGCTATCATGCCTGTAGCCACGGCTGTCCCATGTGTTATCTCATTCTTTGAAACTGACTCTATAGCATGCCCAACAGTATGGCCAAAATTGAGCACTCCCCTTTCGCCCGTCCTGTCGAGGTAGTCCCTGGCCACAACATCTCCCTTTGTCCTGACGCATTTTGATATGATGCGCCCAATTGAAGAGCTCCCAATTAGAGACGGTGCGTCCTGGTGTGAGTCCACCATGCTAAGGATCGTGTGGTCGCACATCACACCATACTTGATGATCTCAGAAAGCCCGTCACGGACTGCCCCTGGATCGAGAGACTTTAGAAACCTTGTGTCAATCAGGATCATTCTGGGGTCGTAGAATGTGCCTATCACGTTCTTCACTCCAGAGAAGTTTATGCCGTTCTTTCCCCCCACCGAACTATCTACCATGGCGAGTAATGTTGTCGGAACTGCTATCATGGGTATTCCGCGCTTGTATGTCGATGCTATGTACCCGGACAGGTCACCCACAGTACCTCCGCCGAAGTACACCAGAAGGCTGTTTCTGCTTACCTGCCTCTCCACGAGGACTCGCATGATCTTCTGGTAGTTCCTGATATTCTTCAGAGCTTCACCGTCATTAAGTGAGATCTTTGTGACGTCTCCCCTCACAGAATTGAACTTTGGCAATATTTCGGCATTGCTGAGCTCCACGTTCTTGCTCAGCATAACGACAATCCCGCTGTAACGGTCAACCTCACCCATGAGGTTCTCCAATGCCCCCTGGCCGATTACTACCGGTATCTCGCTACTGTTGATCTGAAGTGTAAGCCGCTCACTGGAAGTTGATATCTAGACCCACCCAATATATAATCGATCTCATCATATTTAATATTCTGCGGGGTTGGTGATGGATTTTTACACTTATTGCCTAGGGTGTCTCACATTTCATGAAATGTCAGACAGATGTCGAACATTATTAACAAAATGAGAATCTTGGGATATGCCGGAACAGCATATCCCATTGATTATGGAGATCATTGACAATATTGTTTTGCCTGATGATCGAAAGAGAAAGTATACAGATCGCCAGATTCTGAAGATACTTGTGGTGCTGCAGATCTTCAGGATCTCCTACAGATCGGCCAGAATATTCCTCACCAATCATGAGGGATATCTTAGAATGACTAGCCTTAACGAAATACCACCATTCCAGACATTATCAAGGAGGGTAAGGCTCCTTGATCTGCATGCAATAAACAGGGAGATCACCCTTCTCCATTCAATGGAATCCATTGCAGCAATGGATTCCTTCATGATCCACACATGTAAGTATTCCACTGCAATGAGGAGAAAATATTGGGGAAATTACAGGGACCCAGAGAGTGGATGGTCTAAGACCACCAAGGGGTGGTCTTATGGCAGGAAATGCCATATGACATTGGATGCGGATTCCCTCCTGATCATGGACTGGATGATCACTAATGGGAATATCCATGATTCAAGGGTCTCCCGGGACGTGATAGATTCCGTGAGGGATTTCTCCTATATTCTCGGAGATTCAGCGTATGATACCTCAGACACGTACGATTATGTGTTTGAGAACACCCATGCCCTTCCTGTCATTGACACCAATAAGAGGAGGGG
>JBJKRS010000098.1:0-2589 GCA_046704525.1 Thermoplasmataceae archaeon | reverse complement strand
ACCGGTGACCTCCCGGTTATCAGCCGGGTGCTCAAACCATGCTAAGCTACAGCCCCTCAAGAAGCATTTTGCACGTTTGTTGCGCGCTGCAGAAAATTGGAGCAGTCATAATAAATATTTCGCACCTCATCGGGCAAAAGCTGAATGCAGTCAACCCTCAAAAATTCAGATTCATTACCTGAGCTATGAAGTGGCGCAGGTTGCACAGATATCCCTTGAGGTCGGCTGTCCACACATCCTGCACCTGTTGAGAATAGCTTCAGAAACAGTCTGTTCGAGGGATGGCCTGATTCCGTCCAGAAAATTAAGGATTGAAAATGAGGCTCCGGGAGTCCTCTCTTCAAGTGTCTCCACAATGTCCCTGAAAGTGTTTCTCTGTGCTTTAGAATAATAGGGGCACCAGGATGAGTCAAATTTGATTCCATTCAGAATCGAGTAGAGAACTACTTCCTTCTCTGGTATTCTCCTTAATGGAAGTATGCGCCTCACAAGGCCTTCCTTCTCCCTGTGGTGGGGGGCCATCCTTGCCATCCTGTCGACGTCTCCCCTCGCTACATTCATAAGTATTGACTGTGCATAATCATCCAGATTAATTCCCAGGGCAACATAATCGGCATCCAGGTTCCTGCCCTGTAAATTCATCAGTTGCCTCCTCATAGGGCCGCACCTGGAGCACGGAATGATACCACTGTTCTCCCGCACCACCTCATCCATTGTCGTACCAAAAGAATCACTGAAGGAAAGCACAGAATGGGGCACCTCCAGTTCATGGCAAAGCGACTTTGCATTCTCAAGGCCTGTATCACGGTAACCTGAAATTCCCTCGTCTATGGTGAAGGCTGAAAGGCTCACGTCTCTTCTGTTCCCAAGAATCTTCTTCAATGAGTAAAGCGTAGCTGAACTGTCCTTGCCTCCGGAAATTGCAACCGCTATTCTTGTACCTCCGGGAAGAAAATCTATCTGTTCACGGATTTCTTTCTTTATTCTCCTTTCCACAGATTCAATAAGATGACTGCCGCAAAGCATCTCTCCGCTGTATTTTGCCTCATATACGGCTTCCTGCCCGCACCTTGAGCACTTCATCTCTGAAACCCATGGTTTTCTGGGTTAAACTTATTTTGAATTTCAACCCGGAAGACGGTAAGAAGAAAACGGTGAAAACTTAATGAATTGCATAGCTTTAGTGTGCTTATGCATTTTTCAGCAGTAACAGGAAACGAAAAGGAGACGAAGACCGATTCCGTTGTCCTGCCATTCTTTGAGGACGCTGTACCGGAAAGCACTACCAGATACACAGGGTGGACAAAAATCCCTGACTATGCGGGAAAGGCAGGTTTCACGGGAAAGGCCAAACAGGTATTCACCCTTTATGAAAACGGGGTACTCCATATCCTTACTGGCCTGGGGAAGAAGGCCAAGTATAATCTGGAGACCTTCAGGAGAGCTTATTCAGCTTCCTACAGCAACCTGAAGAATTCAACCATTGAAAGTGTCATGATCCTGCTTCCGGAAGAAAACAGGGAAGAATCATTCGATTCCGTGTACACCCTGAAGCTTTCACTTTACTCATTCGACACTTTCAGGGAAAGCAAGGATGAAAACAAGGTAAAAGAAGTGGCAGTGTCAACAAAGGAAAACGTTTCGGTGCTTGATACTGCTTCAGCTGTTGCGGACGCGACAAATTTTACCAGGGATGTTGCAAACATGCCTCCGTCAAGGGGAACACCCTCACTTTTCGAGGAGAAAGCCAGGGGGATAAATGGCCTCACTGTCACGTCACTGGGAAGGGAAGACTTCCTCAAACTTGGAATGGGCGGCATTGAAGGCGTTTCAAGAGCTGCGACGGAACCGGCTAAAATGGTGATAATGGAATACGGGCCTAAGGATCAGAAGCCACTTCTCCTGGTGGGGAAAGGGATTACATTTGACAGCGGTGGAATCTCTATAAAACCATCAGAGGGCATGGACCAGATGAAATTTGACAAGTGCGGGGCATCAGCAGTGCTGGGAATAATGAAACTCGTATCTGACATTAAGCTGAACAGGCATGTTGTGGGAATAATGCCGCTCACAGAGAATCTCCCGGGCGGTAATGCATACAAGCCCGGCGATATACTCAAGCACTACAATGGCAAGACATCCGAAATACTGTCCACCGACGCTGAGGGGAGGCTCGTGCTAGCAGACGGTCTTTCTTATGGTGTTGACAAGTACGATCCCTATGCTGTAATCGATTTCGCCACCCTTACCGGCGCCTGTGTCATTGCACTGGGCAACAACATTGCAGGCCTTATGGGAAACAACGAAGAACTAGTTTCAGAACTGAAAAACGCCTCTTCAAAGACCTGGGAAAACATATGGCAGCTGCCGCTGGATGAGGACTTCATGGACCAGATCAAGAGCAAGGTTGCAGACATAAAGAATACCGGGGGAAGGCCTGGCGGAGCACAGACAGCAGGGGCATTCCTCAGAAACTTTGTTGGAGAAAAACCATGGGCGCATCTTGACATTGCAGGCACAGCCTGGACCCAGGACAAAACAGTAAAATCCGGTTACCTTCCAGATGGAGCAACCGGTTTCGGGGTCAGG
>JBJKRS010000097.1:0-3352 GCA_046704525.1 Thermoplasmataceae archaeon | reverse complement strand
TTTCAGTGACCTGAACGCCAGCAGGAGTATCACCCGGATTGCGGCTACTATAAGCACTGACAGTTCTGTATAGGTCCTGCTGTTCTGTGCTTTCTGGTCTATCACGCTTGACGTGATTCCGCCTACGATCAGTGAGCTGTTTGACCTGAGGTGGGCCACTGTATTCTCGGCTTGTGAGGAATACGGGCTCTGGTCGGTGAAGGCTAGGAAATACGAGTAATTTCCTCCGTCTATGATGAACTGGCTCATGCCTGAAGATGATGTCAGGTTGTCATAGTACGGCCCCACGACGTTCGTGACACCGGAAGTGCTGTTGATGTAGCTCGCTGCTCCTCTGATCGCTGAAACATCACTGGTCGTCAGGCCTGAAGAGTTCCCGGAAAGCGGGACTATGACAGATATCGGGTAAAGGGTGTTTGCTCCAAACTTTTCCTCGAGCTGCTTCAGTGCCTTTACGCTGGAAAGGTCCGATGGAAGCCCCGTATTGAAATCATAAGTTGTTGGGAGAGTGAAGAAGAAATAGACTGCAGGGGCTGCCAGGACGAAGATGATAGCAACAACAGCTATCCTTCTGCGGGTTGAGAACCTGGAAGCCTTGTAGAAGAAGGATTTCGAGTGGTAATCCTCCTCCAGAGGTCTCAGGGATCTCTTCCTGAACTTTTTTGGGCCCAGAATCTTCATTATTCCGGGAACGAGGGTGGCTTCCATGATCACCGTCATAAAGATGGCCAGGAACAGCACTATGCCCCAGGTCCTGAAACCGGCAACCAGGGAGAACATCCCAAGGCTCACTGCGACAGCAGCTCCACTGACGAATACAGCCCTCCCTGCCTTTGAGGAAGCGGTCACTACTGCTTCCTCTTCGGGCTTTCCCTCTCTGATCTCCTGCCTGTACCTGGCAAGCATGAAAACAAGGTAATCAGTTGCAACTCCAAGAATGACGGCGGTCAGCGTGTAATTCACCACGTAATCCACCGAGTGGAAGATGAGTCCCGTTATGAATATGGCAACATAGCCAAGGGAAGTTGCAACGGATACCAGAAGAAGCGAGATGATCGACGCTTTCCAGGACACCAGGGTGATAAATACTGCAATTGCCAGAACGACAAATATGAATGCGAAGGCGATGCCTGAAGAGGAAGTTACCTGCTGTGTCTGGTAACTGATCGCGCCCTGGCCTGTCAGGGCGCCTGAACTTCCAAGGTAATCATTTACCACTGACTGGATGGCTGGTGTTGCAGCCTGGGCAGGGGTGCTTCCGTTGGACCCCTGGAAACTTGACGGTGTGTTAAAGTTTACATTTACGATGAAAGTTGAATGGTCGCTGCTGACATACTTGGAAGTTATGAATGATGGGGCGCCTTCCAGGCCGTAATGCGTCACGTAATAGATCCCGGGATTACCTGAACTGACCGCCGAAATTATTGTCATGTTGGATAAAGAGTAGCCCGAAATCTGATACAGGAAACCTGACACGAGACCAGGGATGCCGGTTGAGTAGTTGAGGATCGTAAGGCTATTGCTCACGGTGTAAACAAAAGCAGATGAATTGTACAGTATTGGTGACGATGCGTCTATTGCACTTTGGACAACTGCTTCCGGACCTGAATAATTACCCGAGGCCGATGATTCGTTTACCTTCTGCAGGAATGACTGCTGGTATGCAGACCCATTATATCCTGCAGAGACTGCTGCTTCATAGATCTTGGATGAATTGTAGCCCAGTTTTGACCACTCTTCAAGGAACATGTGGGGAAAGCTGAAGACGAGGGCAGATGCATTCTCCATCGCACTGTAGGTTGCCCGTATGTTGCCAAGGGAACTGTTCAGTATATCATTCACGAATGAAGCATATGCAGTGAAGGGGGATGAGGTTCCCGAAACGTTTGCAATGCCGGAGGAATCAATTGAGGACTGCATTTCCAGTGTTGTGTTTATGACAGTCATATTCGAGTATGGATCGGCAGAGACTAGAATAATGAGGCTCTCATTCAGCGGGACTGATTTCTGGAGGATGTTGCTTGCAATGGAGGACTCACTGTTTCCGGATCCGGAACCGGAAGTGTTGTAACTGATGAAATGGGAATAACCCATTAAGGCTGGAGTCGCGGCTACTATTGCCACTGCCCACAATAATATAACAAGCTTTCTCCTTCTTATCAGGAACTCTGGAATCTTCACGCTCGAGTAACCAAATGTGCAAATTAAGGTTGAATAAAAATATTTTTTATAAATATGAAGGCGCGACTCAGGAGGATTCAAGATTTAAGTAACCAGATCTCATGCATTTACATGGAGTACAGGCATCTGACACCGCAGGAGGAGAGAGTTATCGTCAACAAGGGGACGGAAAGGCCCTTTACAGGAGAGTACGACGACCACTGGGAGAAGGGCACGTACGTGTGCAGGAGATGTGGATCTCCGCTTTACAAGTCTAACAGAAAGTTCGACGCAAGGTGCGGATGGCCTGCCTTTGACGAGGAAATTGAGGGTGCAGTTAAACAGGCCACTGATGCAGACGGGTACAGGACTGAGATCATGTGCGCAAAATGCGGCGGTCATCTGGGGCATGTATTCTTCGGGGAGGGTTTCACCGGCAAGAATACGAGGCATTGCGTCAACTCAATATCCATGGCATTCATCCCGGACAAGGATTAGTTGCCTTTGTGCGATTAAACGGCCCAAAGAGTTCACGGGGGTTGCGAAAGTAATCTGCAGCTTTGCCATAGTTTAAGAAGTGCAATCTGGGACGCTGTGCGGGAAGGGAAGAGGAGTCACTTCTGGAGATTGAGGGATAACCTCCGGTGGTGTATCAAAATGCTGATGGTGCTGCAATCAGGGAGGCCGTCCAGGATGCGGGGGAGAGATGAGTGTAACCAATCAGCCTCACATTTGAGGGTTCCGGTTATTATGCATTACATGACTTCCAGCCTGTGAACCATAACATATTCATTCATATAGTAGAGGATGAATTCATTCGCCTTATGAAAGCCTCGGCCGAGTTCAACGCAAAGGCCCCGCATTATCCCGGTGAATCTTCGTCTGAGGTGTGTGACCAGGTGAGCCGATTCAAGAACTGGCTAATCCTGTTCATGCGCACTACCGAGGTGGTATTCTCAGGTTCTGTAATTTCCCCGGAAACATCCCTGAAACTGGCACTGCTGGAGTCAGACCCTGCGTCACGCAATGGTATGGCCCACCCCTTCATCAGTGAAGTGATGGCACTCTTTGATGACCAGGAATACATGGCAATATTCGGAGGGACAAATCCCGCGACACTCCCCTATGGGTCTCTCAGGTATACGGCTTGCAGGTTCAGGGGATGCTATGAGAACTGCTCAAACCTGATTGA
>JBJKRS010000096.1:0-15403 GCA_046704525.1 Thermoplasmataceae archaeon | reverse complement strand
ACTGTCTTGCTTAGTGAGAGGCTTTCCGCCATAACATATGCTGTCAGGAGGAAGAAAGAGGTGAGAAACCTCTCGCTTGGCTCATTCAGCTCAAGCACTGGAACTGCTTCGGCACTTAAGATCTCGCTGTCAAAAGGGATCGGAATACAGGCCATAGTCTCTGTTGACGGGAGGCCGGATCTGGCATGGGACGTGCTGGAGAAAGTTCAGGCTCCGACTTTGCTTATGGTTGGCTCAAAGGACTACAGCCTTGTTGAACTGAACGAGAGCTCCTATGAACGGCTGAACTGCAGGAAAAAGCTTGAGCTTGTTCCCGATTCCTCGCACCAGAGAAATGAGCCACCTATTTACCGTACAATAGCCGAACATGCAGCGAGATGGTTTCTCAACAACATGAGAGTTTTGCCAGCAGCAAAAAACGCTTGAGATAATTATCAGTTCTCGTAATCCGCGGAAGCCACTCTGCTGTAAAGGAGCTCAAGCTTGGAAACAACGTCACTGAGGTCCGCTGAAATTTTCGGAATCACTTTGGAGTAGGTGTTGTTCATGTATGTGGCCAGTTTGATGACATTCTCTATTTTATTCTGAAGCACTCCGAGTTTTGGATTGGCGTATCCGGGGCCGCCTGAGCCATAGGGGGAACGCTTGGCATCTGCTGTCCCCATCGGAGCTATCTCAAGGTCTTCAACATCAGGGTTTTCCCTGAGGATGTACTCGCTTAGTGATTTCCCCTTTCCCAATGCAATTCGGCAATCCCTGAGGTCAAGCATCCTGGTGCCCCCTTCCTTCATGAACATTCTTATTTCGACTTCTTCACAAACCGGATGAGCAAACTCCTCTAACCTGTCATCGACTCTCTTACGGAGGTCAACGTAAACCGAGAAATCAACCTTACCACTGAGGTTCCAGATAATGTCCCTGAGGCCCACGAGTTCCCTGTACCTCGTGCAGTCCCTTATCTTCTCCTTCAGTGGACCATGCTCGTCCATCTTTATTCCAGCCGGGATATTACTCCCGTGTCTTTTAATAACTTTTCCCCTTCTTTGGAGAATTATTTCACAGGCAGTAAAGTTTGATCCTGGCTTCATCGGTTTTTCAGCCAAAATCCAGACTATCCCTGCACTGCACCCTCTGCCTCTATTCCCCTCTTGTCGGAGACTGCGTCCCATCGCTTCCTTGCAATCCCCACGATAAGGGAAGAGCAGATTGGCAGTGCCCCAAGGAATATCATGTATGCATGAACCGGGTTGAATATGCTGGTGCTTGTGCCGAAAATGAGCAGCGTTCCTGAAGAAGGCCCTGAAAAGAAACTGATGAACACAGGAAGAAGGGCGATACCAACAATCAGGGCACCGTTTCTTATGGTGAACAGAGTTCCTGATGCCATATTCCTGTACTTGTCACCTGAGACATCAACGCTGAGTGTTGTGGAAACGGACCAGAATATGGAGCCACCGAATCCCGCGGCTATCAGTGGTATTATCATGTCTGCAAGGTTCCTCAGCATGAAGGCAATCACAAGTATTGAAATCCCTTGGAGTGCCAGGCTGAATATCATCAGTGACCCGCCTTTCTTTAGCCTGTCCAGAAGGAATCCGCCAATAGGGGTACCCAGTATGGAAGCCGCAGGGAATGGCGCTATTGCAAGTCCAGCTTCAACGGAGGTAAACCCCAGATCACTCTGGAAAAACACGCTCAATACATAGAGTACACCCATGAAGCTTATTCCCTGCAATGCGGCAGCCAGGATTATTGGATAGTACTTCTTGTTGTAGAATAGCTCAACAGGAACCAGCGGGTGACCCCTCTGTGTCACGATGAACACTGGGAGCATTACTGCAGCCCCAATAATCCAGTAGACGTTGAGGAATGAAATTCCAACCACCAGGGGCACAAGGAATAGAAGAAATCCAACAACGTTGATTTTCCTGATGTTGACTGTGGAGAGCCCCTCTTCCTTCGGTATGCGCTTAAGTCCCAGTGCCAGACCGGCAAATCCTATGGGCACATTGATCAGGAAGATATACTGCCAGGCAAAGGATACAAGGTAACCTCCGACAATGGGCCCCAGAAGTGCTCCAATGGACCAGGAAGTGGAGCTTATTCCCACGGCCTTTCCCCTCTCTTCAGGTGGGAAAGCCTTGAGGAGTAGCGGTATGGCCAGAGTGAGCATGAGGGCGGCTCCAGCCCCTTCAACCGCACGGAACACAATTGCCCACAGAATGGTAGGGGAGAAAGCGATGGCCAGTGAAGACAGCGCAAATACAGTGAAACCAAGGAGAAATGGGAACTTTCTGCCCAGCTTCTGGCCTATTGCCCCACTGGGAAGGAGCAGCGAAGTAGTTGCAATAATATAGGCTACTACAAACATCGTCATGTAAGATGCATTTGTATGGAAATACCGGCCCATTGACGGTACTGCCAGAAAAACAATAGTTGCGTCAATGGCTGCCATGAGCTGTGCAAGTGTAGTTACCGACAGAACAACGTATTTGTTTCCATAGCTGGGCCCCTTGCCCTCCTCTCTCATTCCAAGCTCCACCAGATTCCGGGTAATTGAGTGGCAGATGAAAACAATAACGGTTTGTGGCCGCTTAACCTGATAATCAATTACTCCATGGGCAGCACGGAAATAAGGGTGCCAGTTCAGGAATTTAACTTATCCAACTTATATCTGAGTTCTTCCAATGCAATCCTTTTATTCTCTTTGCTAAGATGAAAAACCGGCTTTATTACGGCATCGCCCATTGATGTGAAGGTACAGTCCAGTTCGATTGCGCTAGCTTGGGCAGCCCCTTCTGCATTTGAGATTGGAACTCTTTTCATCTTTGGATTTGCAGATAAGCGTGCTTTCCTTGCAATTCCGGGCATGGGCGGTGCCATCCTCACAGGAGCTTCAGATTTTTTGGCTGTGCAGGAGGGACCTCATTACAAGGCGCATATTGCTTGTTTCCTTCAGCCTTCTCATAGCATAGCTCATCCATGCCTCTCCGAAGGGGACATAGAGGGCTACCTTGGCCCCATGTTCGCTCAGCCTGTGAGCTTCCTTGTTCCTAATCCCGTTCAACATCGCTATATGGAAGTCACGGTTGTACTTCCTGTTCTTCTCCAGTGCCTCATTGATCAGGTTGAGGTCATGCGTAGCGACCATGAAATAGTTCTCATGCTCGAACATGTAGTCCATAATCTTGCTGAAATTCTCAGTCGTATCCGCCCTGTCTGTGTATGCGATAGACTCGGGCTCAACATAGGCACCCTTGACCAGCCTGATCCTCCCTCCCAGATCGAGAAGCTCCCTGACATCGTCGAAGCTCCTCTTGAGGTATGACTGAATGCAAAGACCGGTGTTCGGCTTGGATATCTGTGTCTTGTAGAGCTCAATGGTTGCATCCACCGTGTTTGACTCTTCCATGTCAACCCATACAAAAATTCCCTGCTTACCCGCCTCATCCACGATCTTCTCCAGATACTCGGCAGCCTTGGCTGGCTGGTCCGGAATCCCAATCTGGGTGGGTTTCACAGAAATCTGGTAATTGACAGTGTCCTTAAGCCCGTCCAGAATTGTGTGGTATACCTGGTAGGAGTGCTCCATATCCTTCTCTTCCTTTATCCCCTCCCCGAGGTAGTTCAGAATCGTGGTAATTCCCTTGCTGTTAAGGTACTTAGCAAAACGCATACCGTCCTCAGGTTTGGGTCCCGGGATCCAGCGCCCGGCGAACAACTTAGCAATACGCCTGTGATCAGCCATTTACACCTTTCCTGACAAGCCCATAAGTGATGGTAAGTGTGCTTTTAAATCTAATGTGTAGAATGTTCTAATTCTCCATTCCTAATACTCATCTGGTGCACATTGTTAAATGCAAACCCATTATTGTGCTTCATGAGCCTGTATCCCGAAATAGAGCCTTTTGCAAAAGGTATGCTTGAGGTTGAGGAAAATGAGAGGGTGTACTGGGAAATTTGCGGGAATCCAGAAGGAGAGCCTGCTCTGGCTGTTCATGGGGGCCCAGGTTCAGGATGCACGCCATGGTGGAGGAGGCTTTTTGATCCTGAGAAATACATGATAGTCCTTTTCGACCAGAGGGGATGCGGCAGAAGCGAACCCGGCGCAGGTGATTT
This sequence comes from Thermoplasmataceae archaeon, assembly GCA_046704525.1. Classification (GTDB taxonomy): domain Archaea; phylum Thermoplasmatota; class Thermoplasmata; order Thermoplasmatales; family Thermoplasmataceae. The sequence goes on along the minus strand of JBJKRS010000096.1, from coordinate 11,284 downwards.
TGGCACCTCCCTCGAGGGGAACAACACTGACAGCCTGGTTGAAGACATGGAGAAACTGAGAAAGTTCCTCAAGGTTGACAAGTGGACCATTGCCGGGGGATCATGGGGAAGCACGTTGTCTCTGGTGTACGCTGAACGCCATCCGGAATCTGTCTCCGCAATGGTTCTCTTTGGAGTGACTACCAGCAAGAGCAGGGAGCTCGACTGGACATTCCGTGGAGGCATTAGCAGGTTCTTTCCTGCTGAATGGAATGGGCTGTTGTCCGAATTGCCAGGAGAAAGGCGAAGCGAAGACATCCCATCCGTATATTCCGAGCTGCTTAACAGCCCGGATCCCGAAGTCAGAAAGAAAGCATCTACTGCATGGTGCAGATGGGAATCTGCCACTCCTGACTGGCCCCGGAGCAACAAGATGGAGGAGCGATTCGAGGACCCAGTGTTTCGCTACTCATATGCCAGGCTTGTGACCCATTACGTCTGCAACAATTTTTGGCTGAAGGAGAACGAAGTGATGCTGAACGCCAATTTGCTTAGCGGCATCAGGATAGTATTGATCAACGGCAGGTTTGATTTCCAGGCTCCAATGGAAAATGCCTGGGAGCTGAACCAGGCACTGCCGAACTCAGACCTGGTGATCATAGATAATGCAGGACACTCGGGAGGCAAGAGGATAGCCAATGAAATAGTCAATGCTACGGACAGCTTTCTAAAGAAGGAATAGGCCAATGCCAACGATGTCTTCACTGAGTGTGCCTCAGTAGCATAAACTTGTTGGCAATCTCCATCAATGCCATTCTCACAAGAGAAAATGGAAGAGGATGAAGCACTAGTCATATACAACGAAAACAAGACTTTCTTCGATCCGAACTTTTTCTATCTCTCAGGGGCAAAAGATGGGGTATACCAGAATTCTATGCTGATAATTACAAAGAATGACAGGTTCATTGTAACTGGGAGTGTAGACTCACAGGCCGCTCGAAGAACAGGTTTTGAGCTAATAGAATCAGAAGGTCAGGAGAGCAATGCCGCAGTAATAAGGGAAAAGCTCGGGCAGTACAGAATAATCGGGCTTAACCTCAAGGGTATTACTGGATTCAGATATGGTTGGCTGACCAGGGTTATTGGAAATGAAAGAATAGTGGATGCTTCGGAGAAAATTTCCAGTGCAAGGCAGGAAAAGAGCCTCCGAGAGCTGAACCTCATGAAGGAGGCTGCGAAGATTGGGTTGGAAGCAATTGAAACGGTTGCCGAAAATGTAAAACCAGGCGAAACTGAAAGCCATGTTTTCGCCAAGCTTATGTTCCAGATATTAAACAACGGAGCAGAAGGCATAGGGGCAGGCCCTGTGGTAGCTTTTGGGAGCAATTCAGCAGATCCTCACCACAGGCCTACAGGCAGGAAATTGAAACAGGGCGAGATTATGCTGGTTGACTTTGGGGCGAGATATCTGGGGTACTGCTCTGATCTCACACGAACATATCATGTCGGCCGGACTCCTGAAAACATCTCCGAGATGTACTCGGTGGTCTTCGATGCAAACAAGACCGCGGCCAGTAAGATAAAGGAGGGAGTTGACGGGTACGAAGTGGACCTGGCAGCCAGGAATGTTGTGGACATGTCAAAATTTTCCGGAAAGTTCATACATGGACTCGGGCACGGTGTAGGGATTGAGGTGCACGATCATGCGGCATTTTCCCAGAACGCACATTTTGTTCTTAAGCGAAACATGGTCGTGACCGTTGAGCCTGGTGTATACGTTCCGGGGATAGGTGGCGTCAGATTAGAGGATGAGTTGATCGTGAGTGAAGACGGGTGTCTGAGGATTACTTCATGTCCCTGGGACATGCCAGAAATTTAGGTCAATAAAACGATCACAGGGTACCTCGATACTGACCTTAAAAAGGAATATATTTTTTAGGGAATCCCAAAATGCGGATTCCCTTATGACTTATTTTGTTGCGTTGTAGCTGAGGAAGTTGTAGAGCAGTATTCCCTTTCCACCATACATGACATTCTCCTGGTACTTGAGTATGTCATTCCCGTTTATGGCTGACGACATCGTGAAGTACCTGTAAGTCTGACCGATGTAGACTTGGTTTGTGCTATTCACAACCATTCCGTTGGTCACATGGAACCATTGTTCTGCCGCACTCTGATTTGTTACGTTGTTGGTGGCGTTATTCAGAGCCCTCAGTTCCTGCATCATTGAAGCCGCCTCCGAGAAGTTGTACACTCCATGGCTTACGTTTCCAACATTGTACGGTGTGAACGAGTTCGAGCCCATATAGAACGATCCATTCTCGGGCATGGCCATTGGCAGCAGATAATCTGTTGGGAACGGATAGTCTGGATTCCACGCACCATAGTTTATCGCCATTGGATCCTGTCCCTGGATGGCATAGGCCCCAAACAGTTGAGTCAGCGGAATTGGAAGGGTCTGGATGACTGTACCAGGCAGGATGACCTGGATATCCTGAGCCCAGGTAGCCACCGCGGCAGCATCTGTCGGGTCGTTGACAGGGATAAACACAGGGATATCAAGCGGATTCCCGTTGTACTGAACCTTGCCGCCGACGAACTTCACTCCCATGGTTTCAGCCGTGTCGTGCATGTTTGAATTGTTTGTGCCGTTGAAGAAGCTGTTGACATAACTCCTTGCCTGCTGTAACTGGAACGGCTCATGGCCATTGGCATTCACAACTGGTGTTCCTGAAGCTATCAGGTCTGCCTCTGTCTGGTTGTATAGCATTCCCGGCGGCAACATCCCTACATAGGGGGACAGGAAAGTTGTGTTGTATATCTCATTTCCAACCTGCTTGCTGTAATAGAGCGAGTAGTTGAAAGCAAATGAGAACGCTTTCCGTATGTTCGGGTTTACGAAGAAGTACTGAGGAACATTGGCAGCCTTGTCTATGCCCTTCAGGATCTTTGTGTTGATGTTCAGGTTGAAGTTGTAGAAACTTATGGACAGAGACGGGAATCCGTATATCTTCAGGGCGCCACTGTGGGCCAGTGCCTGCGTCTGGTTCCAGTAAGTAGCTGGAAGGAATGCAGTCTGTGCCTGTTTTGACTGCAGGAACAGGTAGGCGTCCTGGTTGTTGCTGGGATACAGGATGTTGATCTGAGATATGTTTGCCTTAGGATACCATGAACCAGGGGACACAAAGTCCGGATTGGCTACAAGGGTCACCTGGGACCCTGGTATTATGTAGGAAATCTGGTAAGGCCCATCCGGCATAACATGGTTTTCCACATAGGTATTGTAATCTGCGAGATTGCCATATTTCTCATAGCTCTTGAACCCCTGTGTGGTCCATGTTATCCCCGCTCCGTGCTGCGCATACCAGTTTGCATCTGCCACCCACGTTCCATCAGCCGAGAGTATCTGGAACGCAAAGCTTGGGTTCATGGGTTGCTGGAAGTGCAGTGTTATGGTGTTTGTCGCGTTGTCCACGGTCATGTTTGTAGTTATGTTGTAGAATGAGTTTGTGCTGTAGTACTTGCCGGGAAGCAGGAACTGCCCCAGTATCCAGCCTCCAGTGCCCGGTGACCCGGATATGAACAGAAGTGTTCGGGTAAATGAATACATCACATCCCAGGCGGTCACAGGGTCCCCATTCATGAATTTCAGGTTGGTGTTAACCTGAAATGTGTAGTTTTCACCAGGAGTCACGTTGTATTGGTAGTGAGTGCCCCATGGGGTGGTGACAGTCTTGTTGACGTAGTTGCTGTTTATTTCCCCATTGCTGAATGAGGGTAGCTGCTTTGCAACCAGTGGAACGAAGGTACTGGTTGATGATCCATTGTATGCTACAAGAGGCATGAGCAGGCTGTTCAGGATTTCAGTATCTGCTTGGTAGAACGCAGTGCTCGGGTCAAGGGTTGTGTACCCTCCTGGCAAATTGGGCTCTGCATTAGTGAAGCTGCTCACAGTGGTTGTCTGTTGCTTGATTGAAGGCACGACGGGAAAATCCTCGAAGTAAGTTGAGGTCAGCGTTGCTGATTGATCGTATTCTCCGTTGTTAAGCGGAATTGTGGCCGTTCCCTCCAACATGCTCTTCACCGTAACATTTTTCGCAGCAGTCATGAACCCCAAAGTGGTTGCATTAAGCGTTGTGAAAGCTGAATCCGACCCGTAGAACATCGCACTGGCAGATGAAAGGTTCATCTGTGCCGTTGTACCCAGGTTGAATGTAATGTTAGTCCCGGTTGTAGGAAGTAGAACGGACGTAGCATTCAGAACTGCATATTGACCAGGAGAGATCGTCTTTGACACTCCGGTGTCGTTCTTGTACTGAAGACTGTTGAGGCTGCTTGCCTGGACTGATACATTGCTCGGACTTCCAAGATATAGTGTTGCAGAGGAAGTGAAATTGAGTGTTGTGTTCTTTCCAAAGGTTACATTAGTCTTTTCAAACTGAATCTGCACCTTCGAAAGGTTCACTGAATACATGTTGTTAGCTGATGAAGCATAATTCTGGCCCGATGAGAAACTCATGACACTTGTTTTTGTGACGGTTGCAGGAACAGTCTGGGTGTAATTAACAGGCGCCGTGGTCGTGTTGATCTCAAGGACATACATACCGGTTGTCAGTCCTCCGTAGCTGATACTGCCAACAGGGGGTTCGTATTTTTTTGAGTTGATATCGTAACGATATGGTGCAACCTGCTTCGAAACCGTTACTGTCTGATTGGATAGTGTCATGGTTTGGGACACTATCTGATTGTTGCCTCCACCCACTTTCGGGAGGAAATTCAGGATTACGTGCGAGTTTGGAAGGAAAATGTTTGAAAGGTTGTTGATAAGCTGTTGAGACGAAGAAGTAGCGTCAACAGCCATTGCCCTGTAGGCATAATTTATCGAGGGAAAATCAGGGTTGACTTTAACCGGTTCAAGGAAATACCCTGAGCTGGAGCCATAGTTTATAACTGCTAAGATGTAGTATTCTCCGGGATTGGCATACGTATGGGATACCCTAATTGACGAGCTCCCGTTGTAGTTGAAAGAAGCGCTGGCCCCGTCACCGTAGTAAACAGTCATATTCTTGAAGCTTCCAGTTGCGGTAATGTTGGTAGTATATGTCCCTCCTTGGTTGACTGCTCCTACCTGGCTCGAAAGGACTGCTGGCTGGGGTGCAGCGGAAGGAGAGCCGCCCAAGTGCATCACGAGCAGAACTCCAAGAGAGCCGATGATTACAATTAGTACAACAAAAACTGCAATCCACTGTTTTGGTAAACTTTTACCTTTAGGTGCTCCAACAGGGCCAGATGACTTTGGCACCTGAGAAGCTTTTTCCTTGCTTTCGGTCATAATATTACACCTATTATCCGACGGTGGCAAGTATAGAAATCACAGTATTATATTCTATCGGTTTTAGTATAGGGAATGGTCAAAAGCACTCAGTATTTTTAATCACCACTTAGTAGTCCTCTATGATGGGGCTTGTATACAAGGCGCGGAGCCACTTGCTGCTCTTAGGCTGACGGAGAAGTTTTGAGATTGAGGTGTTCTATGGTATTTGAATGGAACATGATTGAATGCCAGGATCACAAGAGCAGATCTATACTCGTATGCAAAGCCCTTTCTTAAACTAGAGATTCAAAATATTCCACAAGAACATTGACGCATAGTGGGCCTGGCCGGATTTGAACCGGCGACCTCCGCTGTGTGAGAGCGACGTCATAACCGCTAGACTACAAGCCCTGCAAACCCAGAATAATATTTCCTGTAATAATTATTGCTCCTTCTGCTGTGCAGTGGTTTATCTCTCCTCTTCCTGCCATCTGTGGGTCCAGTCACCGAGCTCGACAAGTATCGTGTTAAGCTCCAGCCCCTTGGCAGTAAGGGAGTACTCCACCCTTGGAGGTGTTTCAGGTATGACCACTCTCTGCACTATGCCGTCTGTTTCAAGACTATTCAGCCTCTCGGAAAGGCTTGTAGAGCTTACGCCCTTCACTTCCCTCTTGAGTTCGTTGAACCTCTTGGGTGACTTTCTTCCGAGGGCTGTTATAACTGGAACAGTCCATTTCCTGAACGTCTTCAGGATCTTCTTCTCGGATTTCTTCTCAACCTTTACTAGGTCAACCAATGCTGACTTTGGCATCTCGGGATCACCTGGTACCCTTTCAAATACTGCCTCGTATATTAATCTGTCTTCTATTGGCATCATAGGAAAATATTCCCGCATGGACAATGTGAACTTGCGGGGGCAAGGTGAGAAAATGTCAGAACTTGAAAAATTTCAGAAAGAGATAGAAGAATCTGTTGAAAACCTCAGGAACAGCGTGGTAACAATAAATACGACACGCATCGCCAGAAGGTACGGTTATGGGACATTCCCAATGGTGGGTTCAGGCTCCGGAATAGTGGTTGACAGGAAAGGATACGTTGTGACAAACAACCATGTCCTGGAAGGGTCTGAGAATGTTGAGATTGTGCTCCCCAATGGTGAAAGCAGGCCTGGCACTGTCCTTGGAGCTGACCATGCCACCGACATAGCTTTAGTCAAGATCGAAGAAGGCGATCTCACCCCGGCCAAGATGGCAGACTCGGACAAGGTGATGCCAGGGCAGATGGCGCTCGCCATCGGAAACACTCTTGACCTGCCCGGAGGTCCAACGGTGTCCATGGGGCTCGTCAGTGCAGTAGGGCGACCTCTTCCCTGGGCGGATTTCATATTCGAAGGCCTCATCCAGACCGATGCCGCCATCAATCCCGGAAACAGTGGCGGCCCTCTTGCCAACCTCTCAGGCGAAGTTATCGGCATAAACACGGCAATGATACCATTTGCACAGGGAGTTGGTTTCGCAATACCAGTGAATACAGTGAAGCGTATAATGTCGGATATCCTGGAGAACGGCAGGGTCATAAGGCCCTGGCTTGGAATTTCTGGCGTCGAGCTTAACCCCAAGATTGCGCGTGCCTACAACCTCCGGAACGAGAGCGGAGTCCTGATTGTGCGTGTCTCAGAAGGCGGCCCGGCAGACTATGCCGGCCTGGCTGAAGGGGATGTGATCAGCGCAATGGGCGACAGGGACATATCAGGAATGAAGGACATAATCAGCTATCTCTCCAAGGAAAGCATCGGAGAGTCCGTGGAAGTACTGTTCTCGAGAGGGGCTAGGAAATACCGCACCAGGATGACCCTGAAGGAGTCTCCCAGGATGGCTGCACAGGCTAAATTATGGAGGGATTAACCCCTAATCCTTTTATTTAGCAATGAATCGCACTGAACATTTATCAGCTGGTATTGCCCGGTTGAATATTGCAGGGCAGCCAATCCCTTCCTTCAATGATAAAGATTTAAAACAGCGATTGAATTATTAGACTGTCCCAGCAAATAGTACATGTGATCGCATGAACATGTATGACGACATGGGACCAGAAATTGCCATGCCATGGGCCTCGGACTGAGTATATGATATGTTCATGCTGTGTCTGTTCGATCAGCGGCTGGCAAAAAATTCCCCAGCGGGTCAGAGGGTTACGAAACGTGAATAACTCCCGTTAGCCTGGGGAAGAGTTTAATGGTGAAGCAAATTGGAGAGTGCCTCAAGGACCATGAAAATACAGAACAAGGACCTGGAAGAGGTCGTGAAGACCGTCAGGTCATACGTCAACACATACGAGGTTCAGGTAAATCCAGTCAGCATTCGCTTTCAGTTCTTCAAAAGCGACAACACCGATATCCATGAAGAATTCGACAAGCTCAGGCAGGAGCTTGTTCCCAAGGGGTTCATACCCTTCCTGGTGGAGGACGCCGAGTCCTACGTTGAAGTATCAATCAGGCCAAAGACAAAGTTCAGGGGCAACATTGTCAACATGGTCATGCTTGGCCTCACCCTGGCGTCAACCATCTATGTTGGTTCAATTTATGCATCAAACTTTGTTTCGCATGGGGCTTACAGCACACTCTTCTCGTACCTGTACGGCTTCATTTTCTTCTCCGCCCCTCTTATGCTTATTCTCGGTGTCCACGAGACGGGGCACTTCCTTGTTGCAAGGCATCACAGGGTCAAGGCCTCGTTGCCCTTCTTCATCCCATTCCCCTACGGCATTGGAACCTTCGGGGCATTCATATCTCTCAGGGACCCCATTCCAAACAAGAAGGTGATGGTGGAAATCGGTGCCGCTGGCCCTATTGCAGGTTTCCTCACTGCTCTCCCGCTCCTTTTTGTCGCAGAATATGTCAGGAAGTTTTTCACTGTGACAGGGAACTATAACCCGTTCGCGATAAACTTTCCACAGCTCTACCACCTGCTTGGGCTTCCAACCAGCGTTTCAGGCCCGGTATTCCCCATGGTGTTCTCTGTGTGGGTCGGGATATTTGCAACGGCCATGAATCTCATCCCGGTGGGACAGCTTGATGGCGGCCATGTCGTGCGCGGCCTGCTTGGAAGATGGGCAACAGCAGTGGATTATATCTTTGTAGGGTTCCTCTTCCTCATCGGGCTCAAATACTATACGGGCTGGTTGTTCCTGGCAATGTTCGTCGTCTTCATGGGATTGAACCACCCGCCTGCCCTTGATGACCATGCAAGAATAAAGAAGAGGGACATTGCCCTTGGGGTGGCTGCACTGTTGATGTTCATCGTCAGCTTCACGATCCAGCCTCTCAGCCCATCATAGGGGTCTCCAAAAGATTAAACCTGTGCGACCCATTGTAACCAGCAACATAGAGTGTGCCCACATGACTGATACCTATGAAAGCTTTGTAAATTACCTTGGAAACAACATTGAAAGGATCAGGGAATCCATGCTCATCGGCCGGGATACCAGGCTGTGGGACATGTACAGCTATGCATTCAGGAATAATTTCATTGCCAGAACAGCTTCTGATTTCAAGCCAGGAACAATAGCTGCAACAGACAGCAGCGAATTTGTCCGTGAACTGTACAACGGCAAGAAACTGATACTGATCAGGGCATTTGCCAAGTCCAGGGAGGGGACCGAGAGCAGTTTCATATGCGAGGTGATGGACGTCAGCAGGGATGAGATCAGGAACTTCACCATCCTGCTGATGGAGCACACTGAACATCTTGCGACAATAAGGCTCCTCGAAAAGGGAAACCCGGACTTCGTACTGATGGACGGCTCGCTCGTCGGGAGGCTCATGCACAAGAACAGGCACATTGAAGCGGAGGGTTATGACAGCTTCATGGGAATTTACTTCTCGGGGCTTTTCAGGCTAATCTCGCTGTGCATGGAGAAGAAAATTCCGCTTGTGTTCATCGCCAAGAGCTCAGAGAGCACCATATTCAGGCGATTCCTCCTTGACCGTATTGACTCATCCCGCTTTGGAATGGATGAGCTCAGGATTGAGAAGGAAACGAAGAGGACTGACCATGTGCTGGTAAAGTCCTTCTCTTCAGAAAGCGGACACACAGTCCCCCTTCTCCTTTCGTACCCGGCCGACAGGAACATCACTGGAAATCCGCGCCTGAATGTGGTGACTTTCCACGCGCTCCCAGATGCCAGAGACCTGCCGGTCAAAGTTGATGTGGTGATCCCGGAAGCCCAGGCGAGCAGCGGATCAGGGCCTGAGACTTACAGGCTTGACGACAGGCTCATGGACATGATCTTCTGGGGCTACGGCGGGCTGAAGACACACAACATCTGGCTGGCTGACGTGGACAGGGACGTGAAGTTCAACCAGAAGGAGGTTGAGAATCTCTACATGAGAACTTTTGAGAAAATGGTGGGATTTGCATTTTATGAGACAAGGGGTGAGAGACGCGCAAGAATCAGGATCTAGGCTGGGCTATACAGTGGGGGACAACTCGTCTGACCATTTCATGTTTGTGCTTGATCCAGAGGCTGAGGTCAAGAAATGGGAGTATATCTTCCTTTCATCCGGCGAATCAAGAATCATAGGGCGAGTCGAGAAGATAACCTCGCGGAGCGAGCTCCTGAATCCGGGCCTGGATTTCAGCAGTGTCTCCAAGTATGTTGAAAGCGAGATAGGCGACCATAGCACGGTGTGTTACACCAGAACCCTTGGGACACTCATGGACGGAAAGCTTCAGCTTACCAGGGAGCTGATCAGACCGGGAACCGAGATCCACCGTGCCGAAGCGAAAATGCTGGAGTCCATATTCGGGTTCGGCGATGAGGAATCCCTTCATGTTGGGTACCTTGCGGACAGGGAGGATGTCAGGGTATCGGTCAACGTAAACGGTCTCAGGCGGCATCTTGCCATAATGGCCCAGACGGGTGCCGGAAAGAGCCATACAGCAGGGGTTCTAATGGAGGAACTCATGAAGAAGGGTGCGACAGTGATCGTGCTGGATCCCCATGCAGATTACGTCCTCATGCAAAGAGGGGGCAAGGGGGCAGAGTTTTCAGATTCAATAAGGATATTCAGAACCCCGCTGAGCACTGGACGATATGCGCAGACATCATTCTTCGCAGACGAATTCACCCTGCGCTTTCAGGACATGGAGACAGACGACGTTTCTGGAATAATGGGAATAAAGGAAAGCTGGGCCACTCTTCGAAGGATTGTGGGAGATATTGCGGGCGGAATGTCGGGAAAGCGCGACCTTGATGATTTTCTCAGGTCATCTGAGAAGATTCCCCAGGAGGATCTGAGAAGGATAGCGGGGCGCCTGACCTTCCTCAGGAAGATCAGCTCAATATTCGGGGAGAGGACTACTGGCATCGGGGAATACCTTGCACCGGGCCAGATGAGCATCCTGGACCTTTCTGGAATGGACCAGTTCCTGGCCAATTATTTCTCTTTCCGGATTCTGAACGAGATATACGACATGAAGGTGACAGGTGACTACAAGTACCCGGTGTTTGTGTTCATTGAAGAGGCACACAATTTCGTTCCGCCAAAGCAGAACTCGCAGATATCTGCGATGATCAAGAAGATAGCCTCCGAGGGGAGGAAGTTCGGAATCTTCCTGGTTGTAATAACGCAGAGACCGGGGAAGATCGACCAGGATGTGCTCAGCCAGTGCAATTCTGAGATTGTTCTCAGGATAACCAATCCCCTGGACCAGAATGCTGTGCTGGAGAGCGGTGAGAGCATCAGCCAGGCGGTCATAGACGACCTTCCCTCTCTGAACGTTGGCGAGGCAGTGCTAGTCGGTGAATTTGTCAAGCTTCCCGTCGTCGTAAGGATAAGGGGCAGGGAGACAAAGGAAGGCGGAGGGGATGTTGATATAGTGTCCCTGCTGAAGGAGGCAAGGGAGCAGCGCAGGAAGAAGACAGACCCTGCCGAGGACAGCAAGAGAATAAGGAACCTACTGGGTGACTAGATGGCCAGGTTCCTGCATT
>JBJKRS010000095.1:0-6623 GCA_046704525.1 Thermoplasmataceae archaeon | reverse complement strand
CTCCACTCTGCACGCCCGCATATTTCTCTATCAGATTCAATGCTTCCGCCGAGTGGGAAGCGTCGGCTTCATATCCTTCCCTCAGGAAATCCTTGGCTTCCTGCGGGATATCATTTCTCTGGAATATTCCGGGGTCAAAATATGGGTAGAGCGCTCCGTATTTTGCAAGTCCACGTGTTGCTATGAGCTCAAGCGAGTGCATGGCCGCCATAACTTCCACCCACGGTAGATCCCTGGCCATCTTAAGCCAGAGTCCAATTGCTTTCGATGTGGCAGGAAGAGGTTTAGACTCGACTATCTCCCTCTCTGTTAGGCCGACTGAAACTCCCATCTTGATGAGTAGCTCATGGTGGGAAGGCGCTTCCGGCCCAAATCCGTGAAGTTCGGTCGCTATGTTGTCCAGCTCATATTGCTGAACATCTTCCTTGTCTGTTTTCGCTATGACATATGCACAAGATCTCAACCATTGTTTCAGGAAAAAATGGTGTTCTATGGCATATCCGGCAAGTACGGCTCTTCCCGGTTTCTGCATGGCAGCGATGAAGGGGTGAGGAGGCTCCAGGAAAAAGTTATCAACAAACCTTGAAGTGATCCACTTGCCTAGTCCGCTTCCCCCAAGGCTGAAAAATTTCTCCAGTAAATCCGCAAGGGCAGAGGCATCCTTCTTATCCTTAGTTATGAAGCGGTTCAACCACATAACGTGGTCTGAATCGCTTTTTCCTGCCTCGTGAATGAAATGACCGGCGAGCACATCATATCCGCCGGAATCAGAAGAAAAATCACAGACGGTGCATTTCATCTTGATTCAATATTAAAAATGAAATCACTTATTAAACAGTCATGGTAAGATCCAGAAGTCGGCAAAGCTCCAGGGTCTGGTTGAACTACTTGCATCTCTTCTTATGCTCTTCCCTGATTGTTGAAAGAGAGCCATAATAATCAGTCCTTTCACTGTCTTCAAAGCAACTCTTGAACTTCTTGTCCTTCATGCTTTCGCAAAACCAGGACCAGAAATCTGACTCTGTTTCAATCTTTTCTTCCTGCCCTTCTTTGGTGATTTCAGGTTCAGCGGTCTTCTCATAGACTATCCTGCTGTATCTGCTTATAATCTCATTGAGAATTTCGGTGCAGCCTCCGCTAGATTTGGGCATGCCCAATAATTACGGAGCCTCACTTAACCGTTGCGGCTTACTTCCTCAGGGAGGCGCTGAAATTATGACTCTTTCACGGTTTCTCCCTCTGCCACTACCAGGCGGGGGTAATTTTCCATGGAAAAAGGGTCTCCTGTCCATAGCAGCAGTGATGCGTCGTAACCCTTGGACACGGATCCGATACCCTCTGCACCGATTATGGATGCAGTTTCCGAGGTCACCTTGGATATTGCTTCCGCCTTGGACAGACCTGACCTCAGAAAATGCCTCAATGTCAGGAACATATTTCTCTGGAGGATTACAGGGTGGTCGCTCATGAGTCCAAATCTAATACCGGATTCTAGAACCCTGGCAGTATTCCTCCAGCTCTCATGCTTAAGTTCCACTTTGTAAGGATGAGAATCCAGGGGACCATATATCAGGTCAACACCGTTGTCTTTCATGACCTTGAATGTATCTGCCCTGTAGATATCCATCCCATGGTTCAGTACCGCCTTGAACCCGAATTCATTCTTGAGCTCAAGAAGGACGTATGCATCGTCCTCCCTGTGCAGATGCACCATCATTTTCAACTTCCCCTCGAGGATCTTCATGAAAACCGCTTCAACGGGATCAATCTCTTCCGGCTGCTTCTTACCTTTTTCCAGAAGTGAAATGGAGTTTCTGGCACGGGTGAAATTCTCCCTGAGGAGAGCCACTGCCCCCATCCTAGTTGTGGGCCTCTTGCCTTTCCATTCCCTGGTGCTTCTTGGGTTGTACCCCAGGGCAGCCTTGACGCCTATGTCCTTCACATAGGCGTCCCTGATGTTGGTTGCGAAGTTCCTGACAAGCACGGCCCTTCCACCAATAGGGTTTCCGCTCCCGGGGAGTATGGTCGAGTAAAGGACGCCGGATTCAACTGATTCCTCAAAGGCGCGATCGTCCATATATACGGAATGCATCGCGTTCACTAGCGGATAAACTGAATCCATCTGTTCATTTGCCTCATCCTCTGAACTCGGCTCGCCTGCCCTGGCCATGCCTATGTGGCTATGCCCGTCCACGAATGCAGGAGTGACTACCCCCTCGCCAAGGTACTCCCCTTGCGGCCTTTCGTCCCCAATATACTCAATCTTCTTTTCGAATCCTACATACACATCATCCCTGAGGGATTTGCCGTCAAAAAGGCGGGTCGCCTTGACAAACTTCATGATGACACCAAGTGAATTTACTCACTTATTTTTTACACTACTGCACTTCAAGAGAGAAGCCACATTCAAAACTTCCCCCTGGTGGTATCGAAATCAGACCCATGCCGTTATTGAATGCATCCGGAGCTCCCGTCATCGGTTCGATGGCAACAGACTTTCCTGCTGCATACTTCCCGTTGTATATCACAAGGTATTCCATGTTTGTGCGCTTCATCGTCAGTTTGTGCGTTTTACCCATCAGCCGTAATTCCCCTCCGCCAACAAATGCGCTGTCAAATTCCCTCTTTGATATGTTGGAATCGTTGTTGTAGTCCGCGTCAGAAAATGTCCCGTCAGGGAAGTATTCATCTGCAAAATTCAACATTCTGAGTTTCTCGCTGTGCTCAAGAGTCCACCCCTCGTCAGCAAGAAAGTACGGATGAAAGCCCGCAACAAAAGGAGCGTCTGTCTCGCCAACATTGCTTGCTGAAACCTCAACAGTCAGACCGCGCTCCCAGATGGAATATGCGATGGAAGTTTTAAGGCTGCTCGGGTAGGAGCTGCTTTTGAGCAGGGATTCCATCGAAACCGAGGACCCTGAAGAGTATTCCACCTTGAAGTCCATGTCCTTCAGGAGGCCATGAATGCTGTTATTCCCGTTGTTTCGGGGCAAAGAGTATTTCCTCCCACCGTATGAGTACTCGGCATTCTTCACCCTCCCAGCATATGGGATTAGCACTGCTGAGCCTCCATGCGTGGGCTCACCATCCTGTGTCCTGTGTAGAATCTCTGAACCTGATATGCGGAGTTCGGAGAGGTACGCCCCTTTTTCAAGGATCCTTGCAATACTCTCGCCCTTCCTTATGGTGATCATGATTAAGGAACTGACAGAAGTATTAGGAACATGCCATCGGGTAGGGGAATCATTTGCTGGCATATGATCGATTGCATTTGAAGTGTCGCCACTCCGTTCCGGCCATGCCAACTGAAAAGATTATGACAGCTGTTGGAATGGTGGGATAATTTGCAGGAAATTCAAATTGAAAAGAATGTCTTCGTGTCTGATCTACACTGCATATACCTCAGGGACGAGAATGCTGCAGTGGTATCGGATCTTCACCTTGGCTTTGAGGAAGAAATGAACCTGCATGGGCTGTTCCTTCCGAAGCTGCAGAGGGACCATGTTGAGTCAATGGTGGATCGCATAATCGACAGGTACAAAATAGACAGGCTAATCATCAACGGAGACTTCAAGCACGAATTCTCCAGGAACCTGCCACAGGAGTGGACAGACATAAAGCACTTCATAGACAGGTACAGGAAAACCATTGACCTGGTCTTTGTGCGCGGAAACCACGACAACTATCTCATGACTATCCTTAAGAACCGTGGTATTGAACTCCATGAAACATATGAAACCAACGGTTACTACATATATCACGGAGACAGGGACAGGGCTCTCCGGAAACTTACTATTCTGGGGCACGAGCATCCCTCATTTGTAATGAGGGACAGGATAGGAGGAGTCTATAAGGTACCGGCATTCATCTACAACAGTGATTCCAGTGTTCTGGTCACACCTGCAATGAGCTTCTTCTCGTCGGGAACAGATGTGACGCAGTCTCTGCTGAGCGACGAGCACTTCACGCCAGTCTTGAAGAAAACTGATCCGAAAAAATTCAGGGTTTTCGGGATTACCGAGGAGTTCGGGCTTGTTGATTTCGGTTATCTTGGAGATCTTGAGGTTCCTCCGAGGAAGTATCGCTAATATCTGATGAAAACGCGTTCTCCAGAGCTCCCCTGATATCTTCCGTAACCTTTGTGCCATGGACGTTCCTGAAAATCTCAGTCTGTGCAGCGAGAAGCTTCTTGACAATAGCTGCGGACATCGCTTCCACTGCCTGATCCAGATCTTTCCCGGACGCCAGTTCCTTTTGCAGCTTTGAAATTTCCCTCTTCCTGACATCTTCGGCTTTCCTGTATATCTCGCCGATGATCCTTTCCACTTCAAGCCTTCCAAGAATTGAAAGGGCTATCTCTGTCTGTTCCCGGACGATCCTGCCTGCTTCGTTGATTTCCACCTTTTTCCTGGATCTGTTCTTTTCCATGACTTCCGAGAGTGCAGAAATATCGATCAGGCTAAAATTAGAACTGATTGGCTCCTCAATGTTCCTTGGATTGGAAATGTCCACCGCAACCTTAGGTCTTGTCCCGTTATCCATCATTTCGTTTGTAACCAGAATTTCAGGCGAAGAGGTAGCAGTGATGATTATGTCGCTATCCTTCACTTCGCTCCCAAGCCTCGAGATGTGTGCCCATTCTACCTGCATGGTTCTGGCGAGTTTTTCGGCCCTCTCCTGGTTCCTGCCTATGACAGTTATAGAGGAGGGCCCCTCCTCTGCTATATACTTGAGAATGTCAGAAGACATCTTGCCTGTACCGATGATGGCGACTTTTTTGCCCCGTACACCGTGCTTCTTCTTGAGAAAGTCCACAGAAAGTGCGGGTATTGACACTTTCCCTTTTGATATTCCTGTCCTGTTCCTGACAAGCTTTCCAGAGCTTATTGCTTTTCTGAAGATGAATGCAAGCGGGTCTCTCACATGTTCATCTGCCTGGGCATTATCAAATGCCTCCTTTACCTGGTGGAGAATTTCATTCTCTCCAATTGACATTGAGTCCAAGCCTGCAGTTACCTTGAACAGATGTGCAACGACATCGGAGTCCTGCATTCTGCTTGCAGATTCTTCGTGCTGAAAATTGTCAAATTCCCGGTCTGAATAATAGTATATCTCAAACCTGTTGCATGTTGAAATAATCACGTAATTGCTGATTCCGGCCCCTCCAAGAGATTCGTCCCAATACTCCGCCGGAACAGACAGGGCTTCTTCAAGTGATCTGTACGAATGTTTCTGATTCCAACCAACAAGTTTCAGTGTACCTCCCAGTTTCATATGATCACTCGTAGTTGGATTCTAAATCCCGACCTAATATATGAGTGGTTCTGTTTATTTATATGGGGTTTCCGGACGTTTCCGCTTAATTCACATAATTCTGGTATAAGCCGGACAATGTTTTAATAAATCCTTCCGATTTACGGTCTACGCCCGGATAGTGTAGCGGCCTATCATACAGGCCTGTCGAGCCTGTGACACGGGTCCAAATCCCGTTCCGGGCGCTTTTTCCCAGCACCTGCGTGGATTCACCCCTCGGGGTGTATCTATTTTGATTGCCCTATATCAAGAAATTCCTTGATATATTCCTCCGGTACACCACAATCTCGTGCTCCTTCAACAACAGCGACCCTATAGGAGTCTGAAGGTAGTCCGGGTTTCTCGCCTTCCCTGAAATACACAATTGCGAAAACAACTTCACCGTCTTGCTTCTTGACAGGAAGTTCCTTTCTCTTGTACCGGATCGGGAAACCCTCGTACTGATCCAGAGACATCAGGTCCCCATCCTTAATCTCGAAAAGCCCGCCAATAACCCTTTTACCAGGGGCAGATATTACATTGCCCACCGCGCCGCCCCATCTTTCAGACTTCCCGTCATACACGAACTGGAAGTTTTCCAGAGTGGCTGCGGAGAGGAGTCTGCTTCCAGGGCATCTCTTCTTCATTTGTGGGAGGTTCATGTTGGAGCCGAAGGCAAAATACAGCATGCTGGTTCAATCCTTATTTCCCCTTATTTTTTGTGATCGCCGGGGCTTAGATAGCTTCCTTCGCAGACGAGTCCTTTTCATCCGAAAGACTTTAGATATATCTCTTGAGAATCAAAAATGACCAAAAGTAATATATGGGAACGTTTAGTTAGGCATATCTGGTATATTATTGCCATATGCCTGACCTCGCATGAGGACGGGATGATAATTCGGGAACCTTTTTTTATTGCGTCCCGAGGAGGTGAAAACATGGGAGAAAGAACAAAGAGTAAGACTGTAAGTGGCACATATTATGACAGCTCAGACGCAGACACTTTCTATTGGAAAGTATGGGACGAGGAGCACATTCACATAGGGATTTTCAAGTATTATGAGGAACCTATGAGGAGAGCCTGCATACGCACGATCAAGACAATGGCTGAGGAAGTCGGTGGCCTCAATGATGAAACGTCCCTACTTGACATGGGCGCAGGAAATGGCGCTACTGCACGGTATCTGGCCTCGCATTATAACTGCCACATCAAGGGATTGAACATTTGTGAGGTCCCGAATGCAAGATCCAGGGAGCAGAACCAAAGGGTCCGTTTATCCAGGAACATAGATGTAAAAGGCGGAAGTATAGAAGAAGTCCCATACGCAAAA
>JBJKRS010000094.1:0-3608 GCA_046704525.1 Thermoplasmataceae archaeon | reverse complement strand
GGTAGTATGGGCCCTTCCTCACACTTCCTATGTCTCTCATCTTCAGGAACTTCTGGAGCACATTGTCCCTTCCCCCAGTAACGACAACCCTGGATGCGTTGACAATAGTCACTTCTTCCCCATTAAGAAGTGATTTCGCAACGAAGGTGGAAAGCCTCCCGTAAATGGTGTTGTCAGCGTCTATGTAAATCATTATCTTCACCTCAGTATAATTATGTTGGTGCCCTTGGGATTCTCCTTTGCCATTTCAAGGAGACTCTTGAATGAGCCACCAGCTTCCTTCAATTTCTGCTTGGCCTTCTCACTGGCCCTTAGTGCAGAAACAGTTACTTTCTTGTCTATGTAGCCGGAGCCGAGAAGTGAACCAGGAATTATAACGACGTCGCCATCTGATATTAGCCTGCTTACCTTGCCCACGTTTATTGCGGCGTACCTTCTGTCTCCACCAGAGAGACGCCTGGCAAGATCCCTCCAGATGCTGGAATCGTTTTCCCTTGATATTTCCATCAGCCCGCTAATCATATCCTTGAGAGTCGGGTCAGTCTTCCTGTTGAGTTTGAGTGACATGAATATCAGTTCTAGCGCGTTAATGCAAGTTGACTAATAAAAGTTTCTTGGAACGTTTTCAGCGTGTTGCAGGTGCTCCACTGCCGCATCAGGTTTCTTCCTCTTCATGCCCTAGGGCATGCAGTGTGCTGCGAATTATGCCCATGATCTTGTAGAATTCCGAGTCAGTCAGGTCAGACCTGGCAATAATGCGCTTAAGCATTACGCGGGTGTTCTCCCTTCTGTAATCAGGATAGCCCGCTTTTTCTATTACCAGGTCCAATCGTTCAAGCAGCTTGTTGGTTTCAAATGCATTCATGCCCCTGACCAGATCAGTAGTTGATAGCTGGGCGTGTTTCGCCATTTCATACAGTATCACGGACACAGCATGGGAGAGGTTTAGCACAGGGTAATCCGGATCTGCAGGTATATGCAGGAAATAGTCGCAGAGGCCGAGTTCTTCGTTGCTGAGGCCGTCCACCTCTCTCCCGAAGGCAAGCGCAATCTTTCCAGCCTTCCCTTCCATAGCCTCCCAGAACTCGTCCGGGGCAACTGGAATTCGCCTGAATTTCTTGTAATTGCCAGTAACAGTGCTTGATGTTCCTGCAACAATGTCGAACTCTTTCACAGCTTCGCTGAACGAATCAAATTTCCTCGCGTTCAGAAGAATAGCCTTACCGTCCATTGACCTGGATATTGCCTCATCGTCAGGTTCTCTGGAATTGACTGTGACCAGGTCGGTCAGGCCAAAGTTTCTAAGCAGCCTCGCAACTGCACCCACATTGCCCTGGTACTTGGGCTCAACAAGAATTACAGAGATCCTTGAGGAGAGTCTCCTGACAGCTTCTGGGGTGAGGTTCATCAAAAATGGGAGGCTTATGCAGAAGCCTCTTTCTTCTCCTCTTTCTTTTCTTCCTTCTTCTGAGGCTTGGAGGCAGCAGGCTTCTTTGCCTTTGTCTGGGCAGGCTTTTCTTTCTTGGGCTCTTCCTTCCCGGATTCCTTCTTTTCCTCAGCCTTCTTCTCCTCTTTCTTTTCCTCTTCCTTGGGCTCCTCTTTTGCCTCTTCCTTCTCGTTAGAGTACTTCTCGAGGAAAATCACGCTGATTCCCTTCAGGTTCTGCCTCATGTCGTTGACTATCCTGTACTTGGCCTCGAACCAGGCCGGGTCGAACTTCGCCTCTTCAGGTATTGTGATTTCCACTTCGTCCTTCTTCATGCTGAAATCGAACTTGTCGGATTCGATCGTATAATTCATGTCAATGACAGACTTGACCTTCTCAAGGTTGTCCTTCAGGACCTCCTTTATGGTGTAACTGTAGTATACCGGCTTGCCTGCCCACTGGTGGTTATAGTCAACCAGGACCCTGCCGGGAGTGACAGAAATGATGTGCCCTGTCCTGTTGTGGATATTGATCTCCTTTCCTACTGCCGGTTCTATGTTGTGCCTCTGGAACTCCCTCATTGTGTGGACCTTGATGTTCTTAGTATCCCTTACACCATATGCGTTGGGGGCCTCTATCTTGACCTCCGTCTCCTTTCCGATCTCAGCCTTCTTGAATGAGTCGTTTATCTCCTGGAAGATCTTGTCCGACCCGACAACTAGAACCGCATCCCTGTAATGCGTCTTCTCGTCGAAGATATCATTTTCCTTTGCTATTTGCTCCTGGTTGGTGGCGACCACTTTCTTGTCGTCCCCGACCATCATCTTGAAGTCGAGCTTGATAAAGTCTCCATCATTCATTTAATTTCACCGATATAATATGCTGTTTGCCGAGAGCGCAAAAATCTATTTAAACGTTCAGACAGGAAGGCACCAACACGGAAATGGTGTAGACTACGGCTCTGGAGACGTAATGGGCAAGAAGGGCGTCAGTTTCGGAACGGGATGAAATCGTTTTTTGCCACAGGAGCCACCGTTTCCAGAGTTCGCCCGGCAAAGTATATATTGAATCCTGTACTGAAAAACACATGCAGATGTACATAGACGGTGAGTGGGTCGATTCCGAGAATGGGGAGACGATCGGAAAATACAATCCCTCCACCGGGGAGCTTTTGGAAGAATTTCCCGCGGGAAAGAAGGGAGATGTCGATCGGGCCATTGATGCGGCAGAGTCTTCCTATGAACCATGGTATGAAAAAGGTTCCCAGGAGCGGTCAAGGATCCTGTACAGGGCGAAGGAACTCATTGAGCTCAACAGGAGTGAACTGGAAAACATCATCATTCTTGAAAATGGGAAGGTTGCACAGGAAGCGAAAGGTGAGGTAGATGGTGTCATAGACCAGATCCAGTACTATGCGGAATTCGCCAGAAAGATAACTGGGGAAGTAGTTGAAAGTTCTGTCCCCGATCGCAGAATATTCCAGTACAAGGTTCCATATGGTGTAGTCGTGGCCCTAACCCCCTGGAATTTCCCGGGAGCCATGGTTGCAAGGAAGCTGGCACCGGCGCTGATGACGGGCAACTCGGTTGTTTTGAAGCCAAGCAGTGACACACCCGGCTCAGCAGAATGGATTGTGAGAAAGTTCGTTGAAGCAGGAGTGCCACCCGGCGTGATCAATCTCGTCACCGGCAAGGGCTCTGACATTGGAGATTATATTGTTTCACACAGGAAAGTCTCCCTCATCACCATGACGGGCTCCACTGAAGTGGGACAGCGTATCATGGAGAAGTCATCTGCAAACATGAGCAAGCTAATTCTGGAACTTGGTGGGAAGGCTCCTTTCATGGTCTGGAAGGACGCTGACATTAAGAACGCCCTGAAGGGCCTTCTATGGGCGAAGTTCTGGAACGTGGGCCAGTCCTGCATAGCAGCTGAGCGCCTGTACGTGCACGATGAAATATACGACACCTTCATGAAGAAATTTGTGGCTCTGACCAGGAAACTGAAAGTGGGTGACCCGCGCTCTTCAGATCTTGGCCCGCTGATCAACAAAGGTGCGCTCGAGACTACGGAAAAATTTGTGGGCGAGGCTTCAGCCTCCGGGCTCAAGATTCTGACAGGCGGTGCCCGCCCATCCCTCGGCGGAAAGATGAAGGGAGGCTATTTCTTCGAGCCTACAGTA
>JBJKRS010000093.1:0-20694 GCA_046704525.1 Thermoplasmataceae archaeon | reverse complement strand
TCCGGGCAATCCTGAGGTTCAGTTTTCTCAATGTGACCCAACCTCCATGAAACATTTCTTACTATGGAGTGAAGGCGCTATTTCCACTCGGAGAGACGCTCAACGCTGGCCGCATTGTTAACAGCTTGCAACTTCTTCTGATTTGATCCCGGATCAGTCCAAATCTCACAAACATGCCTCTAACCTCCGACTCTATAATGATTTCAACCCTTCACGGTGAATGCCACATATATGACACCGTCCTCTATCTCAATGCCCTTCTCAGTACCTTCTATCTCCATCGCATCCGCCTCAGACCTTGAGAGAGAGTGATGTCCTCCTCCTTTCCCGGAGGTGTCCTTCTTCCGGAAATTTTCGATTATTATGAGTGTCCCGCCTTTTTCAAGCCTTCCCGCGAGATATTGGAGCCCCTCCTGTTGCCTGTTCCAGTGATGGTATGAGTAAGTCGAAACAATAAGGTCAAAACTCCCGGGGAACGGAATACTTGTGCTGTCTCCCTCCTCAATCCTGATCCTGTCCTGCTCGATGAATTCTGAAAGTCTCCTGCGAGCTATCCGCACCATGCTCGGTGAGGGATCAATTCCGAAGAGTCTGCTGCTGGCGAGCCTTGATGCGAGAGTTGATACCAGCACGCCGGGTCCGCACCCGACATCGAGAATCCTTGCACTTTTCATCTCTTCAGCCTTCCGGGCAATCCTGAGGTACAGTTTTCTGGAACTCCTTGACCTGGCCGAGAAGAAGGAGTATATCCTTGAAAAAATGGGCCCGAATTCATGGTCCGATGCTCCTTCGGAGCTTGGATCACTCATGCCTTCATCCAGGCTACAATGGTTGTTTGTTCAATAAAAGTTGGTTTTCTGGTAAAAAAATATGGTGTTTTGGGGAAATGGACTTACTCCATTCCGCCCATGCCACCCATGCCGCCCATTCCACCGGGTGGCATTCCACCGCCGGGTGGGCCGCCCTGGCCTCCGCCGGATGATTTGGTGGCTATCACGTCATCTATCCTGAGGATCATGACGCTTGCTTCGGTTGCTGAATCTAGGACCTGCTTCCCGACCCTTATTGGCTCAAGGACTCCGGCCTTCTCCATGTCCTCCACCTGTCCGGTGTAGACATTGACTCCAGCTGTCTTCTTGCCGTTGGCGTGCTCCTGCCTCATCTTTATCAGGATATCGATGGGGTCGAGCCCTGCATTCTCTGCGAGAGCGCGCGGCACTTCCTCGAGTGCATTTGCAAATCTCTCTATAGCGAGCTGCTGCCTTCCGCCAACCTTTGAGGCGTAGTCTCTCATCCTGTAAGCGATCTCTTCAGCAGATGCACCGCCTCCAACTGTGTATCCTCCGTCTTCAAGTGCGGCCGCAACTACGTGTATCGAATCGGTCATTGACCTCTCTATCTCGTCAACCACGTGCTCGGTTCCGCCCCTTACCAGGACGCTGACAGCCTTGGGGTTCTTGCACCCTGTCACGAATGTCATGTAATCATCGCCGACTTTGACCTGCTCTACCTTCTCGGCATAACCGAGATCAGCGTCAGTGATCTCATCAAGCGATGCCCCTATGGATGCGCCAGTGGCCTTTGCGAGTTTCTCGATATCGCTCTTCTTGACTCTCCTGACAGCGTATATGCCCTCCTTAGAGAGGTAGTGCTGTGCCATGTCGTCGATTCCCTTCTGGGTTATCAGGACGTTTGCACCAGTGTCCTTGACCTTCTTCACCATATCCTTGAGGACGTCCTCTTCTTGGGATAGGAACTTTTGAATCATGGAGGGGTCGTCTATCCTTATGTTTGTGTCGAACTCGGGCTTCTTTATCTCAAGTGCGGCATTCAGAAGTGCTATCTTGGCGTCCTTGACATGGTTGGGCATTCCCGGGTGCACTTTCTCCTTGTCCACGATGATTCCACTGATCATCTCTGTGGCATCTATGTCGGCGCCCTGCTTCTTTACCACCTGTATGTTGTCGAAGTCGACGTTGTACTTGCCCTCGAGGTTCTCGGCGACTGCCCTGACAAGCTCGTAGGAAATCTCTGCGAGCTTCTCCTTCGAGGAAGATGCGCTCTTGCTGCTCAAGGAAGTCTGTGCCATCTTGATCAGAAGCTGCTTGTCGTCAGGCTTGACCTTCTTCGCTATCTCGTCCAGAAACTTCTTCGCCTGTGTTGAAGCGGTCCTGTATCCGTTTGCTATGACTGTGGGATGTACATTCTGGGCTATGAGGTTCTCTGCTTCCTGTAGGAGAGCACCTGCAACTATGACGGCTGTAGTGGTCCCGTCACCCACGAATGAATCCTGTGTCTTGGATACCTCGACCATCATCTTGGCCGCCGGGTGTTCCACATCCATCTCTTTCAGGATTGTGACACCATCGTTAGTGATAACAATGTCTCCCAGAGAGTCGACTAGCATCTTGTCCATTCCTCTCGGTCCGAGACTTGATCTGACTGCCTGGGCGATACCTTTTGCGGCTTCGATGTTATTCTTCATCGCGTCCTTTCCGGACTCTCTCTTGGTTCCTTCTCTGAGTATAAATATCGGTTGTCCACCCATCATATCTATCTAATGCGTAAAAATAAACTTCTATATAACCATTTCTAATATGGAAAAGACTCAATGAAGCACTGTTTCCGCTATAAAATTGCATCCTCGCCATGGGTCATGAAATTGTTTTTACCTGTAACATGATACTCGCATCATGATTCAGATGGAAACTGTAGAGAGGGATGGAAAGGCATTCACTTTCCTCAAGGTTGAGATGGGAAAGGCACCATTTCTTCTCCTCAAGGGTGAAAAAGGGTACGTAATGTGCGGATACATGAACCTGGAAGCAGCGACGAAGCTTGGAGACCTTGGTGTCAGGGTCTCAGGGGTAAGTGACCTTCAGACCGTTCTGGAGAGCAAGGTGGCAGGATGCACTCCGGCCGCCTCGGAGCAGGGAATCAGGGAGGGCCAGAAAGTCTCTGAAATCCTGCACCTTCTTTGAAGGAAGCATTATGGCCCATCATGAAAACGGCGCAGCAGTTGGACTGATGGTGAACGGGGGGCGCATCCTGTTCATCAAGAGGAAGGAGAGGGACGGTGATCCCTGGTCGGGGCACATTGCCCTTCCAGGAGGTTTCATCAAGGACGGTGAGAATCCTTGGAAAGCGGCGCTCAGGGAAATAGAGGAGGAGACCGCACTTCGCGTCCACCAGGGCGAGATAGTCGCGGAACTCCCGGTACTACACCCTGTAAGCAGGCATGAAGTGTCAGTCCATCCATTCCTGATATCCCCTGACACTCTCGATGGAGCGGTTCCAGGAGAAGAAGTGAGTGAGATCAGGACAGTCAACTTGGCAGAACTGGACTATAGAAGGAGGTACTTCCATGGCCATGACGCTTATCTTGCTGGGGACTGGATAATATGGGGCCTCACATACAGGATTCTATCGACATATTTTGATCTGTACCCTCAGGGGAAATGCTGACCTTAACGCAGGATGCGCGTCCCGTGCGGGTCGAATCTGACGCGTATGACGAATTTTGACATCTGGAGCATTTTTCTCTGGAGATCATTGATCTTTCCTGGCCTAGATACGATAAGAAGAAAACCCTGTGAGCCGCCTCCCATCAGCTTTCCCGCCTGTGCTCCGCTGGAAAGTGCACTCTCTATGATTTTCTCTATCTTGCTGTTGCTCACGTTTGCGCCGAGCCTCTTCTTGATTTCCCACCCGGTGTTTATGCTGTCCACGAAGTGGTCAAGGTCTTCGACTATGACAGCTTTCCTCATTTCTTCCGCAAGATCCCGAAGGGAGATGAGGTTCGATATGACTTCCTGGTCGTTGCTCGTGGCTTTCTGGACCTGCTCGTTAAGCACTTCAGAGCTCTCCCTGGTCTCCCCAGTGTAAACAAGAAGTATTCGTGACTCAAGGCTGGAAAGAAACGCGTCCTGCTCCTTCACCGCGTAATTTTCCACAGAATCGCCACGGAACCTCATGAACTTGAATCCGCCAAGGGAAATTGCATAGGGGTCCTGTTTCCCGAGGGTCACC
Organism: Thermoplasmataceae archaeon; assembly: GCA_046704525.1. Taxonomy (GTDB): domain Archaea; phylum Thermoplasmatota; class Thermoplasmata; order Thermoplasmatales; family Thermoplasmataceae. The sequence goes on along the minus strand of JBJKRS010000093.1, from coordinate 16,665 downwards.
CCGAACTTCTCCTTTTCCGTCCTGAAAGCCTCCTCGGCGATCTCCCTGTCAGTCCTGGCCTCTCCCTTGATTTCGCAGATGAGCCTCAGGACGGCAGTTGTGAGTGCGCTCGATGATCCCAGCCCGGATCCCGGCGGGACATCACTGTTTATGATTACCCTTCCGGTTGTAATGTCCATGGACTCCATGAGCTTCATTATCTTCTCAAGAAGGTTGGTGCTCCTCTTTCTTGCCGGTAGGACATAGCTGCTTACGAAGTCCCTCGACGAAATCTCGAGCGGGAAGTCATCTTGTTTGTAGGTTACAGTAACGCCCCTGTCGATCGTCGTGTTTATGACAGCCCCTCCGTGATTCTCAGGAAACGGCGAAATATCAGTCCCTCCTCCTCCGAAACTGATCCTCAGCGGGCTGTACGAAACTACCTCTCTGGACATATGCAATCGCTTCAGTTCCCGTTCCGGACCTTTCTTCCGTATGGTGAAGGAGCCAGGAACGGAAGGGAAACAGGCAGATATCGGGCGATTGGTTAAATTCTTGTCGTGCAGGTATGACTGCACTTTACCGTGCAGCCAGCCAACCGATATATAAGAAATGATGATTCATGGGCAATGACAGAAGAAGGCAGCTACTGGCATTCAGTACCCACCGGGCCGAATCCTCCAGAGGAGGTCTACGTGGTGATAGAGACTCCAAAGGGAAGCAAGAACAAGTACGAGATTGCAAAAGAATTCCCCGGAATAGTTTTGGACAGGGTGCTACATTCATCGGTCATGTACCCTGCTGATTACGGCCTCATCCCCCGGACATTCTACGATGACGGCGATCCCATAGACGCTCTGGTGCTGCTGTCCGAAAAAACATACCCTGGTGTTGTTGTAGAGGCAAGGCCAATAGGCATGATGGAAATGATAGACCAGGGGGACCTTGACAACAAGATCCTCTGCGTTGCAAAGGGAGACCCGATGTACAGGAACATCGACTCCATGGAGCTGCTTCCCCAGCATCTTCTGAAGGAAATCGCGAATTTCTTTGAAACTTACAAGATCCTCGAGAACAAGAAGACAGAGGTCAGGGGCTGGAAGGGAAAGAAAGAGGCAGTTGCGGAAATAGAGAAATCCATAAGGATGTACGGGGACAAGTTCGGCAGAAAGTAAAGAAGGTGGGCACATGCCTCCTGTTACAATTCCAGTTGGAAAAGGGTGCATAACAATCAAGGGCGGCATCAGCCGCGAAGCAGCCAGGGGCAGGTATGTCGTCCTCAGGAGCTCGGCCCGTTCAGGTCCCTGCAATGATCAGCTCTGCCAGATTATCCGTGGCGTCAAGGTTTCGATTGAGGTTCCAGAGGAGGACGAGGACAACCTCTCTATTTTCGCAGGGGAAGGCATTTTTGTTGCTGTGGACAGCGGGATTGTGAGGTCAATTGACAAGGGCAGGCAGCAAGTCACTGTGGGAATGGGCATTACAGGGAAGCTGTACATCAAAGGGTTAAACTACTCCGATTGAATTAACCCGGAAGTCAGTAAGGAAGCTGGTGTCGCAAAACGTTCAAAAATGCACCTGCCGGTGCTCCCGATAAAAACCGCGTATTCTGGGCAGTATCAGTAGCTTCATCCATAAGGTCTGTCGGTTTCGGCGCCACCTGGCCCTACATGGCCATCTATTTTACGAAAAGCATGGACATTCCGACTATTGAGGTTGGAATAATATTCACCCTTCTCTCCTGCACTTCTGTGCTGTTCAGCCTGGTGGGCGGAGCCCTCGCTGACTTCATAGGAAGGCGCAGGACTCTTCTGATAGGAAGCCTCGGCGGATTCCTGATATACCTCACCATAGCCGCAATGATAATTACCGGGCAACCGGACATACTGGTTATCGGTGTTTTCGTACTCTCGTCATTCTCCGGCTCTCTTGTGTTTCCCTCGGCTTCAGCCCTGGTATCGGACGTCACGCCGGACGAGAACAGATTCCTGGCTTACAGCATATACCGAATAATGGCCAATGTGGGATGGGCCATAGGGCCCCTCATAGGCGCTTACATCTACGACACAGGTGTGCAGTTTGTCTTCCTGTTTGTCTCGCTGGCAAGCATTATACAGTTCGCAATTGTAGTCACCCTGGTCAGGGAGAGCGCCATACCAAACAGGTGGACTGAGAACAGGAAAGGCACAGGGTTCAACCTGCTGTCCTTCGACAAGTACCTTGTACTCTTCGGCGCGGGGACGTTCCTTATCACCCTTATAGCTTCGCAGTTCTCGGTGACACTTCCCACTTATTCTGTGCTGAGGGTGGGCATTCTCGAGTCCCAGCTCGGTTACATATTCGCAGTGAACGGTGCAGTAGTGGTGATAGGGCAGTACCCGATGACAAAACTCATGCGCCGCTTCTCTGATGTCACCACGATGTCCGCAGGAGCATTGCTCTACAGCATTGGATATCTGCTGATCGGCTTCTCATCCTCCCTCCAGATGCTCATGCTCGACATGGTTGTCATTACTGCGGGAGAGAACCTCACGTCCCCGGGAATAAACACCATTGTGTCAAAAATAGCCCCTTCGGACAGAACAGCCAGGTACATGGGATTCATCGGGATGATTAATTCCACCGGGAGGGCAATCGGGCCATCCGTCGGGACACTTTTCCTGTCTGTCTATGCCTACGAGGGCTTCAGCACGTGGGGGTCTATTGCATCGTTCGGAATAGCTGCATTCATCATGCTGACATTGTTCAACAGGCTTCCTTACATCCGCAGAAGGATTTACTCTGGCGAATCTCCCAAGACTGCATGATCAGAAATTGAGTGAAAGCAGTATCGCCGCCAGGAAAATGATCCCTATGAATGAGTTAGCCCCCAGGAATGACATCCTGATGCTCTTGGGATCGTCCGGATTCACTATGTAGTGCTGGTACACTATCAGGCCCAGTATCAGCACTAGAGCAACCGCGTAATACACGGTCGGGAAATAGAAAATGAGAAGGGCAAGCGCAGCGAATGTCACTGCATGCGTTGCGGCAGATATCCTCAAGCCGGTCCGGACAGGATACTCAGTCATCACCGTCTTCAGCTTGTTTTCCCTGTCAAACTGGATGTCAGGCAGCACGTAGATCATGTCGAATCCTGCGATCCAGAGCGACGAGGCAATGAATATGAGATATATCTGGGGATCAGTTGGAAAGGAAGGTGTAATCGCAAGGTACCCTGCCAGCACGCCGACCCCGATGGTGGATCCCATATAGATGTGCCTCCATCTGGTCACTCTCTTCATGAAGGGGTCAGAGATGAAGAGGAACAGGACAACAGGCGAAAGTATGAGCACAAGGGTGTTGAGCAGGTAAGCGGAAATCTCAAAGACTGCGACGAAGAAGACAGTGAGCATCACTGCTGTCCGCACGGACATGCTCCCTTTAACCAGGCTCCATTGCTGCTTTCTCGGGTTGATCTCATCAAATTTCTTCCCCTCGATACGATTAATGGACATGGCAGATGCCCGGGCTGTTGTGGTCGCAACAAGAATCAGCATGAACTTGAACCAGTCATAATGGGTGCCGGAGGCAATCACTGCCCCACTGAACACAAAGGGCAGGTCAAAGACGGTATGCTCGAGCTTGATGTAATCGACTATTTCCCTGAGAGTTACCATAGTCCCAGCTTTTTTCCCTTCTCTTGGACTGATTTCCTTATATCATCGGTCATCTCGAGAACCTCGGGCCAGGTTCTGTAATAACCCTCTGCCTCGCTCTTCCTGGTCGCGTCGATGCCCATCTTTGAGCCGTAGTTAAACAGCTTCGAAGGATGGTCCAGGCTGTCCGTGACGGTGCCGGGAACCACGAAAACATCCCTCTGTGGGTCGATCCTGGTGGAAAGTGCCCATATCACCTGTTTTCTGTCGTGTATGTCGATGTTGTTGTCAACCACCACAATTATCTTTGAGAACATGAGCTGCCCGAGACCCCAAAGTGCAAACATGACCTTCTTGGCATGACCGGGATAGCGCTTCTTGATGGACACAATGACCATGTTGTGGAACACCGATTCCTCCATGGTGTTGATATCCACTATCTCGGGTATCTGTAGCTGGATCAGCGGCAGGAATATGCGCTCAATTGCCTTGCCCATGATTACGTCCTCATGCCACAGCTTGCCCACGATTGTCGCCGGATAAACGGGGTTCTTCTTCTCTATAATCCTCTTGATGTGGAACACCGGGAACTGCTCCTCCAGTGAATAATATCCAGTATGGTCCCCAAACGGCCCCTCAACCTGTGTCTCAGCAGGGTCCACATACCCCTCAAGAACAATCTCGGAATTCTTTGGATACTGGAGGTCTACCGTCTGTCCCTTGACAAGCTCGAACCTTTTCTTTGCCAGGAGACCCCTGAAAGAGAACTCGTCGATCCCGTCAGGAAGCGGGGCAACCGCTGAGAATATGCTCAGCGGATCGGAACCCAGGACAACAGCGACATCCATCCTGCTTCCTCCGATTCTTGCATCATGACCGTGTGCCGCCCCGCCCTTGTGTATTTGCCAGTGCATTGCGGTGGTCTCTGAATCGAGCACCTGCATCCTGTACATACCGACGTTTCTCGCGCCCGTTCTAGGGTCTCTTGTTACCACGAGGGGCATGGTTATGTATTTTCCCGCGTCATCCGGCCATGTCTTCGCGATTGGGTACCTTCCAAGATCAACCCTTTCAAGTGTGTTGTGCGAGCTTCCGAAGCTTCCGGAGATCTTTGGCCTGAGGCCCCCAAGCTCCTTCAGCATCTCCATGCCCCTTGATATCATGGACTCGGTGTCATCCGGGATCCGCACAATGTTCTTCAGTCTCCTGCCAACATCTTCCGGGCTTTCCCCCAGAATGGCAGCCATCTTTTCCGCTGTTGAGAAAATGTTACCGATGGCCGGAACTTCAGATCCGCGGACATTGGTGAATAGCATGCCACGTGACTTGCCTATCCTCTCCTCCTCGCTCATGAGGTAGGTCATTTCAAGGTCCGGATCGACCTCTTCCTCGACCCTGATCAGGTCTTTCTTCCGCTCCAGGTAATCAATGTACTCATGTAGGTCCTCGAAGACCATGGCCTCTGTGAATTCTCTTCCAGAATATCATTGTTGTCCTCTTGAATTGCTCAAGACATCATCTCCGCCAATATCTGCGGAAGTTCCCCCTCCCGCATTGACAGAGAGGCTCCTCACCACCGGTAGGAGGATGTACAGAAGCGTAGAGGCAGCAATTACGGCCAGGCCCGAAAAAGCAAATGTAGTTGCAATTCCGTACGCTGACATGAGGACAGGCAGGTATAGGGCACCGGCAGCAGAGGTAATCCCCCTGAAGGTGTAGAGGCTCGATGCATTGCGGCCGAGCATCTCGTGTTCCGTTACGGTCTGGAGATATGTTGTGGTTAGCGTAGTCTGCAGGGACAGCGTGAGACCAAGCAGGAACCACATGACTGCGTCCACTGCCAGGAAATGAATTACCTGCACAGAAAGGATCATGAAGGCGCCTGCCACTGCACCAGACAGCAGAAACACCTTGCCCAGTGACCTGTACGGGAAGAACCTGCCTGCGGCAACCCCGGAAACCATTGCCCCGATGTAGTAGAGGGAAAACATCACTGCATAGAGGAACCCGGACTTTTCCGCAAAAAGTCCTGCTATAGAAAGAACGGGTGACACTGTGAAGAAGGCGAATAATGCTGATATTATGGAGAGTGCAAGAAGCCCCCTGTTCTTCCTGAGTGCGTAAGACCATCCGCTCATGAGCCCAGCGGTCAGCTTTCTCCCTTCGCAGGGAATTACGAGTGGGACAAGAAGAGTGATCCCTGAAGCTAAGAAAAGGCACACAGAGTATGTGATTATTGACCCATACGCGCCCACTACTATGAAGAGAAATCCCCCGAATGCCAGGCCGGCTGCCACATGGCTGTTGCCTACTGCACTGGAATACCCGTTGGCCCTGGCAAGATCGGACGGCTCGACAATCAAGGGAAGGACCGCATGATCAGCTGTCCAAACGATATCCCAGAATATGGCAATGGCAGCTATCAGTGCCAGGTACTCGTAATCGTTCACACCGGGAGAAAGCATGACAATTCCCAGCAGCAGAGCGCATACGCCTATTGCAGCTTCAGCGGCAGCTATCAGGTACCTCTTGTCCACGACCCTGTCCACCAGTGGCCCGGCGAGGAATGTGGCAGCATATATCCCGTATTCCATGAAGAGGACTATTCCAGTGAAGATTATGCTTCCCGAAACCAGGTAAGAGAAGGCCGGCACGGTGATCATGTAGAGCGTGTACCCGAAGTTTGTTGCTGAAAGCCTGACGTTGAAAAGCACGTAGTTCCGGTTGTGTGCCAGGTTCATCTGCCCACTCCTCATTTCGGAGCATCCCTGCATTAATAAATGGGAGTGTTAACAAAATTTAAAAAATTCACCGGATCTGACCCAGGTAGACCAGAGTGTCATATCTGATCGTGACAACCCCTTCTTTCTGGAATCTGCGGAATACCTCAGAAATCTCCCGATTTGCATCGTTGAATTCAATATCGCCCTTGCCCGGCGCATAGGATGACGACAGGTACCTGCTCCTGAACCCGTTCAAGTCAAGATCCTGTTTGTTTTCCAGTGTTATCACTTCCGGGGGCTCCGAGAAGAACCCCTCTATGGCACTACCTCCCACTGCCCTGCTCCCTGATCTGTGGTATCCGTGGCCATATTTTTCGCAAATCGCTTCGTAGGCGTTGTTAAGAGATTCTGATTCTCCTTCGCTCCTGTCATTCCATACCAAGCAGACATGCCCCCCTGGCTTCAGTATTCTCCTGAACTCCGTAGCCGCTCCTGCTGGATCGAACCAGTGGAATGCCTGGCCTGCGGTGACAAGATCGACAGAACTGTCTGGGAGCCCAGTATTCTCGGCAGTTCCATTGACAGCACTGAATAGTTCGGAGCCGGAAAATGCACGATAGGATTCCTCCCTCATGTCATGATTGGGCTCGACTCCGTGAACCCTGTACCCATGCTTAAGGAACAGTCCAGAGAGTTTCCCTGTTCCTGACCCTATGTCGGCGATCTCGGAGCCTGGCTTGAGCATGCCCCTGGACTCCAGCATGCTCACAACTTCCCCAGGGTAGGACGGCCTCCCTGCCGAGTAGTATGAGGATCTTCCGGTGAAAAGCTCCTTCGTGTCCCTTCCTCCTTGCACGCTCATATCCTTGGTTCTCCTCAATGAAACATTATCAGTCCTGGAGTTCCCTGGCTGGCAGAATCGCGGCCCTGGCAGCAGCCAGCCTGGCGACGGGGATCCTGAAGGGGGATGCTGACACGTAGTCCAGCCCGATTTCGTGGCAGAATGCAATTGTGTCCGGATCTCCTCCCTGCTCGCCGCATATCCCTATCTCGAGCTTCTTGTTGGACTTGCGCCCCTTGTTTACCGCAATTTTCATCAGTTCTCCTACACCATTCTGGTCCACAGAGGTGAAAGGGTCGATCTGAAGTACTCCATGCTCCAGGTACCGCGCCATGAATTTTCCCTCAGCGTCATCCCTGCTGTAACCAAATGTCATCTGCGTGAGGTCATTTGTGCCGAAGGAAAAGAAGTCGGCGTGTTCGGCAATCTCGTCCGCTGTTATGCAGGCACGCGGTATCTCGATCATTGTTCCGAACTTATACTTGACCTCCTCTCCCTCAAGCACCTTTTCGGCAACCTTTTCGAGGTTCTTCCTCAACTGCCTCAGCTCCTCGCTATGACCCACGAGAGGTATCATAATCTCCGGAAAGATCTTCTTGCCTTCCCTGATTACTCTCCTTGCTGCCTTTATAATGGCCGTGACCTGCATTTCATATATTTCGGGGTAGCTGAGTCCCAGCCTGCATCCCCTGAACCCGAGCATAGGGTTGAACTCCTCGAGATTTTTGATCGTCCTGAGCATCTTGTTGAGCTCCTCAAGCCTGCTCACAAGCCTGTCAATCTCCTTTACCTCCTTTGCCGTAGTGAGGGAGAACTTCAGGTCAAATATCTCGCCCAGAACTTCCTCCTTGTCTGGGAGGAACTCGTGCAGAGGGGGGTCAAGCAGCCTTATTATGACCGGGAACCCTTCCATCGTCCTGAAGAATTCAGCGAAATCAGATACCTGCATGGGCAGCAGCTGGTTGAGGTAGAAGCGTCTCTCTGACTCTGTCGTGCTCATTATCATAGCCCTCATGATGGGGATCCTGTCAGAGCCCAGGAACATCCTTTCAGTCCTGGCAAGCCCGATCCCGGCTGCTCCATTCTCTCTGGCCATGCGAGCCTCCTCAGGCGTGTTGGCGTTTGCACGGACTCCAAGTGTGCGCACCTTGTCAGCCCAGCTCAGGAGTTCGCTTGTCTGTTTTTCTATTCCGGGAATCTCGACCTCCATCCTGTCAAGAAAGATTTCGCCAGATGTCCCATCAATGGTTATCATTGTACCTTCCCTGAGGACCTCATCACCGATTGTGACGCACTCCTCCCTCAGGTCCACAGTTATGGATTCCGCTCCAACAATTGCTGGTTTTCCCATTGCCCTGGCGACAACTGCTGCATGGGAAGTCATGCCACCTTTCTGGGTGAGGAAGCCTTCCGAGACTGCCATGCCCCTAACATCGTCGGCAGTGGTTTCAGGCCTGACAAGGATCACTTTCTTCCCGGTCTTTGCCAGCTCAACCGCTTTTTCAGAGGTGAACACTATCGTGCCAACGGCTGCGCCAGGCGAAGCTGCCAGGCCCTTCCCTGAAGGCATCTCGTCGCCCCTTCTCTTTATCTGGGGGTGGAGCAGAAGATCCAAAGTCTGGGGAGTGATCCGGCCAAGTGCCTCTTCCTTGGTGATCAGCCTTTCCTTGACCATGTCAACTGCCATCTTGACTGCAGCACGGGCTGTCCTCTTTCCCGATCGTGTCTGTAGCAGGTAGAACTGCCCCCTCTCAATCGTGAACTCAATGTCCTGCATGTCCTTGTAGTGCTTCTCCAGTATGTCTGCAGATTTTTTCAGCTCCTTGTACGCCGATGGCAGGGCCCTTGCCATATCCTCTATGTTCCGCGGTGTCCTTATGCCGGCAACCACATCCTCGCCCTGTGCATTGGGAAGGTACTCCGCGAACATCCTGTTCTCTCCCGTATTTGGATCACGAGTGAAAGCTACGCCAGTGGCAGAGTCATTTCCCATGTTGCCGAACACCATGGAAACCACGCTGACAGCTGTGCCAAGGTCTTCCGGAATCTTGTGGATCTCCCTGTAAGTCTTTGCGCGCTCCGAGTTCCATGAGTCGAAAACTGCTCTTACCGATTGGCGCAGTTGTTCTACAGGGTCTTGTGGGAATTTTTTCTTCCTTGTTTTGTACACCTTCCTGTAGTCTTCAATGACTTCCCGCAGTTCGTCTGCGTTGAGGTCGACATCTTCCTGCCTGTGGTACTTCCTCTTGACCTGTGACATGGCCTCGTCAAAATCTGTATAAGGAATGCCGAGCACAACAGTGCCGAACATTTGCATCAGCCTTCTGTAGGCGTCGTATGCAAACCTCTCATTGTTCGTGGAGTTCCAGAGCCCTTCCACACTCTCGTCGTTTAGCCCGACATTGAGGATTGTATCCATCATCCCCGGCATGCTTATGGCAGCACCGGACCTGACAGAGACCAGGAGTGGATCAGTCCTGCTCCCGAACTCCTTTCCTGTCTTCTTCTCCAGATCGTCGAGGCTGGAGATGGTCTGTTCCCACATGGTCTCGGGAAATTCCCTGTTGTCAATGAAATCAATGCATGCCGCAGTAGTTATGGTGAAACCGGGCGGGACATTCAGCCCTATGTTCTTCATCTCTGCAAGCCCGGATCCCTTGCCCCCAAGGAGATCCCGCATTTCCCTGCTTCCTTCCTCAAACGCGTAGACGTACTTTATGGAGCTTTTCACGATTATCCATCAGTTGAGGTTAAAAGTCTTTTTCCAGAATTTATTTAAATCTGCGAGATCGAATTCAACGTCAAGGCAGTTAGCTCAGAGATTGGCTGGAAATGATAGATTTTTCAACATGTTCAAAATAAAGTATTAATATGCAAAGACTATTCCGGAGAACTTCATCTGGCACAATATCATATCTGTACAGGGAGGGGGATTACCCAATCATATTCCTCCACGGCCTTGGCGGATCTTCTAACAACTGGACAAGGCTTGTGAAATACCTTAATCCGGAATACTCGCTCTATTTCATCGACCTTCTGGGGCATGGTCGTACAGTCGCCGAGGGATGGGATTACAGTATCTCTGATCAGTGCAGGATGCTCAAGGAGTTCGTGGAATCGGAAGGTATGACCAGTTATGGTCTGGCAGGGAATTCCTATGGTGGCTGGACTGCCCTGCGGTTCTCTTCTCAATATGATTCTCCGGATTGCCTTCTGCTTGAGGACAGTGCGGGGCTTAACCCGACTGTCGGAGAAGGCACAACCCAGCAGGTCGACAGGTTCATTTCGCGTCTCCAGAATTTCGGCAGGGAGAATGACCGCGAGGTCATGAAGAGGATCATTGAGCAGAATGCACTTGGAAGCGAGCGCATTTCGCAGGAACTGCTGTCAAGGATCAGGAGCAGGTCCATAATTGTCTGGGGCGAAAAAGACCGCATGATCGACACCTCATACGGCAGGAAGCTGCATGAATCCATATCGGGGAGTGAATTCCGCGTTATTGAGGGCGCAGGGCATGTGCCGCATTATACGCATCCGGAAGAAGTGGCGTCTATCGTCAACGATTTCTGTGTATTTGACTGAGCCTGATGAATCAGTCTTTCCTGATCCCGTATGTGCCCGGATCCTCGCTCAACCTTTCCGCTCTCAGTTCCCTCAGCCCTTCAGTGCTAATCCTGGCGAGGAAGTACCGCTTGTCACCGGCCAGTTCTGTCTTGAGCCTTGCTCCGAACATATACTTCTCAATGCCGACAATCATCGAGCCTCCCAGGAACGGATCAGAAAGGGAGTTCACCGCAACAAAGGGCAGCCTGTTTTCCAGGGATCTCGCCTGAATGTAAAGCCTCCACATCTCACGGAAGTCGTGATGTATGAGCGCAGGATTCAGCATTATGTCAGATCCGTTCATTGCTGCGATCCTTGAATAATATGGGAAGTCAGAGTCGTAGCAGACTGATATGGTGAACCTTATCCCCGATCCACTGAATATCTTGCAGTCTTGTCCTGGCGTGTAATTTTTCTTCTCGTCCCTGAACAGGGATATCTTGTCCTGCCAGCCCAGGACTTTCCCTGAAGAGACTGCTGGTGAAGTGTTGTACAGCCCCTGATTCCTGCGCACGGAGAAGCTTCCTGGGACTATTACGCATTCGTGCTCCTCCGACATTTCGGCAAAGCTTGATATTATGCTTCCCAGCATCTCAGAATCCTGGCTGAAAGGTTCCGTTACCCATTTTTCCGGCATCACAACAATGTCAGGGGACGAGGATTCCACAACGGGCAATATGGATTCTTTGATATAGTCAAGTGCAGCATCTGATCCCATTCTTCTTGTCTGGAAGGCAAGTATGCCAAGTTCTTGATCCATTGTCACATCACCTTCCTACAAGGACGGCAGCCTTTTTCAGGAGCTCAAGAGTCATCTCCGGTTTTGAGACGCTGCGGAGCCTGTACTCGCGATCTGTTCCGATAATGTTGTAGTCAAGTATAATGGGGCCGAAGGAGCCCTTTCCAGAGGCCGAGTCTGAGACTATGAGTTCCGGCCTGGAGCCAGAGAACAAGTCAATGACATCTCTGTTGCCGAGCCCCTCTTTCAGGCTGAAAGCCACAAGCACCCCTTTATGCGCTTTTCTCACTTCATCAATCACCTTTGGCCCTGGAACAAGGGTCAGGGTGACAGGATCCTTGCTGGACAACTTGCCCTTGAATTTCTCCTTGATCCTGTAATCTGAAATGGCGGCCGGGATCAGCACGAGGTCATAACCCTTCCCCGCTTCCCTGCTGCCTATCTCCTGGATTTCAGCGCTGGTACTGGCCTCATGGTGATTGACGTACGAAGGCAGAGGCAGAATGCAGTTGCCTATGTAAGTTATTTCGGAAGCTCCAAGCCTGAACGCATTCCTAGCGATCCAGTATGCGGTGAAGCCGGTACTGTGGTTTGCAATGGACCTTACGCTGTCTATGGGCTCTCTTGTATACCCCCCTATTATGAGCACTCTCTTGCCCTTCAGATCGCGGTGGAACATCTTGCATATGCTGTCAAGCATGTCACTGCTCGACGAAAGCTTGGCCTTCTCCTCCGTGATGTCGGGAGGGGCTATTTCCACTCCTTTCGAAGCGAGAAATGCAAGGTTTCTCTCGTTTGCAGGATTGGTGTACATTCCCTCATGCATGGCCGGAGAGACGAGGATGGGATTCCTGTTTCCTATTGCGAACGAAAAGAAAGCAGATGGCACATCATCTGATATGCCTGAAGACATCTTGCCGATCATGTTGTGCGTGCACGGCGAAACCACAAGGCCAGTGTTTGCGGGGTAACCTGAAAAGAAGGAGATGTGCTCTATGTCTCCTGAGAGCTCAGTTACCACCCTGTTGCCCGATGCCCATTCCATCACCTTGGGCGAGATGAGGCCAGCGGCCTCCCTGCTCATGCCTACGTGCACATCCGCACCTTCCCTCCTGAGGTCCCTGATCAGGTCCGGCATCCGGTAAATTGAGATGCTTGCGGTAATGGCGAGGACGACACTTTTCCCCCGCAATAAACCGGTAAACCTGTTCCTGTCAGGCGTCTCGCTCATCTTGAACCTTCCTGCCTGTACATGTAATAGAGGCCTGTCGCTTCTGCACAAAGGTCGCCAGCTGCATCCCACGCTTCAACATGCGTGTAGGCAATCCTGGAGCCTGTCTTCCTCATGGTGGCCTTGAACATCACAGGACCCGTGCTGATAGGGCGATAGAAACTTGTGTTGAGGTTTGAAGATACCTCGTTTACCACACCATCCTCAGTCATGACGCAGAAAGCAGATGCGAGATCACAGAACGCCATTATTGCCGCTCCGCTCATTATATTCCCAAGCCGCATCACGCCATCCTCAAGAGGAACGCTTATTTCCACATGGCCCTTCTCAATCTTCTCAACACTAACGGTGTGGTTCCTGAAGAACCCGTCAGAATCAAGAATTTTCCTGGCGAGATCGGCGTTAAACATCTGGCATTTTATCGGTACAATCTATTTATTTCCTCTCTATCATGGAAATCCAAATAGCCGACCAGATGGGACAAGAGCCGTCAAAAGGAATAACTTCTAGTAGTCTTGTTCAGAAAATGTCGAAAAAACGGGAGAAGTTGATCTATGGTGATCTTCATATAATCCGGTATATCACGTAATCAAGTGTTAGAAAAATAATTTAAACAACTTAAACATCTGTAGCTATGGATGCGAATCCAGAGCAGTTGGACAGGATCCACGAGATGCTTAAACTGTTCGGCCTATCCTCGTATGAGGCACAGGGCTTTGCTGCTCTGGTCTATTATGGTGTGGCAAGCGCCGATACCATTGCAGACGCCGCCAAGATACCAAGGACTTCTGCATACAAAGTGATGGAGTCCCTGGTCCAGAAGGGCTTCGCCAAGGAGACACAGGGAAGGCCGAGGATGTTCAAGCCCGAGGACATGAACCAGATCAGGAACGATATGGAGGAGAAGTTTCAGCAACTCTTCAGGGATCTCAAGGAACTTCAGGACCTGCTCCCATCAAAGGGGGAGCCGCAGCTGGTGTACACTATATACGGCTCGCAGAAGGTCATGCAGAAGATAGAGGAAATGTTCAACCTGACCGAGAGCGAGATATGGGTCTGCACACCAAAGGTGAAAGAGATCAGGACCGCCCTCAAGAAGGTCATAGACAATGCGATCAAGAGGGGGGTCAGGGTCGTGTTTGTGACTCCGCCGAACAAGAGAGTGCCTCAGAACGCAGAAGTGCACAGGAAAGAAGGGCTGAGCGTCACGGATGTGGTAAGCGATCAGACAAGAGCGCTTCTTGCCGGACCCGAGATGGATGCTTGCGGGTACACTGACAATCCGGCTCTGGCCATGCAGGTGTTCATGTTCATTAGCACAATGCTGTGAACTGAAAGGGAGTTTTTCGGGATTTTCCTAACACTTCTTTTATTAACCAAATCAACATCAAATCGCAATGTCCCTGTTCGACACAATTACACTGGGAGGTCATGTTTCAGCATCAGGCGGTCCGTCCAACGCTCCAGCACGGGCTGCAGCATTCTCATTCAACACTTTCCAGATTTTTTCGAAGAACCAGATGCAGTGGAAGAGCAAGCCACTGACTGAAAATGAGTCGTCCAAGTTCAAGGAGGAGGTCAGAGCCAATTCCATGCGAAGGACAATGGTTCATGCCTCCTACCTGCTCAATCTCGGGACCCCCGATGAAAGCCTCAGGGCCAAGGCCAATGAGGGTATGAAGATAGAACTGGGCAGAGTGGAGCAGCTTAAGATAGACTACCTGACCTTCCACCCAGGATCGAGCAAGAACACCACGCTAGAAAAGGCACTCAGCAACATAGCGGAGAACCTGAACAGTGTCATACTTGAGGGGCAGAAATCCACAATCCTGCTTGAAACCTCGGCAGGGCAGGGATCAACAGTAGGGCACACATTCGAGCAGCTTGCCGAGATCATAGACCAAGTGGACGAGAAGAGCAAGGTAGGCGTGTGCTTCGACACCTGTCATGTATGGGCAGCTGGATACGACATCCAGTCCCCGGAAGGGTATATGGAAACCATGGACAGCTTCAAGTCAGTCCTTGGCCTTGAAAAGCTCATGGGCTTCCACCTGAACGACTCCAAGAAAGAGCGTGGCAGCAATCTTGACAGGCATGAGCAGATAGGTCAGGGAACTCTCGGGAAAGAGGGCATATCCAACTTCGTAAATGACAGGAGGTTCAGGAATGTTCCAATGATTCTTGAGACACCCAAGGGAGAGGAAGGTTACGCCGAGGACATCAAGGCAATAGAGGCAGTTTTCTCCGTGGAGTGATTGAATTGAAATTCAGGCCATTCAAACCGGTGATTTACGGGGAAGGCCTGGGGGAACTCACTGCTCCCCCCTTTGATGGCATAACGCCTGAGCAGGAAAAGGAGCTGAAGAAGAACCCGTACAACATTACGCACCTTACCCTTCCGGGAAGAGACCATGGGATAGAGCATTCAAGAGAGCTTATGTCTAGCTGGATTGACCAGGGGGTAATCAGCGCTATCGGCGATGATACTGTTTTCATACTGGTGCAGGAATTCCGCCTTAACCACGAGAATATCGACAGGATCGGAGTGATCGGGGTTACTGATATATATCCGGACACTCAGGAAATAAGCCCGCACGAAAGAACCTTTCCGGGAATCGTTGAGACAAGGGCATCTCTCATGAGGGCACTTGGAGCGCAGCTTGAGCCCCTCTTCCTGACAGTGCTGAACAACACGCTTGAAAGGGTGCTGAAGCGGGCTATTTCTGGATCCAGGCCCGATCGTGTTTTTGAGGAACCGCTTGGCGTGAAGAATTCCGTTTATTTTGTAAGCGATAGGGAAAGGATCGGCAGGATAATGGAGGCGGTGGAGAAAGACAGGGCTATTGTGGCAGATGGCCACCACCGACTCAAGGCAGCCCAGACAATTGCGTCCTCAGCAACCGGCGAGGAACGGGATTTCTGGAGCCAGAGCATGGTCTACCTGTCATCGATATACGACAGGGGACTCCTGATTTCAGGGGTGCACAGGCTCGTAAGCAGTGGTTACTTTGCCGGTTCAGAGGACAAGAGACTGGAAACATATTTCCTGATACGCGACAGGGAGACTATTGACACTCTGAACTCTATAACTATCTACGACGGGAAGTTCAGGAGCCTTGAGCCCAGGGACAGTACACTCAAGATGCTTTTCGGCGAGGGCCACTCACACGAGGATGTTGTGGGGTCCAGAATTGTAAATGACATCATATTCAACAGGATTCTGGGAATGACGGAACAGGACCTGGAATCGTCCGTACGTTACACGCATGACGTGTCTGTGGCAGTCAGGAGCGTTGATCAGGGAGACTTTGACTTCACTGTGCTTATGCCGACCTGGAACAAGGATTCTTTCATAAAACAGGCAATGGGCGGCCAGGTGCTTCCCCAGAAGTCAACATATTTTTATCCAAAAATTCCCTCAGGAATCGCTATGCGAAAGTTCCAGCCGTCCGGGAACTCAAGTGCCACTGTAGCTTAGCTGGTTGAGCAGCTGATTCGTAATCAGCAGGTCGGGGGGTCAAATCCCTCCAGTGTCTTATATTACAGAATCGTGAATATGTCGTGTACCATGAGTTTTCTAATTCTTCAATTGACTTCTGATAATCTTAGTCTCGCGAATTCATTATGACCACACTTATTAATTAAATAAATTATGTGGACATTATGACTACATTTATAATATAATTTGATATTGTAGTCACACAGTGACATTCATCGAAAAGCAGCGCCACGGAAATCACGAATACTACTACCTCGTTAAGAATGTCAGGATCGGCCCTGAAGAAGTTAAGAAATACAGAATATCTCTCGGAAGGACAATTCCAGAAGATAAAGTACTCAGAAACTACATGCTTACTCTTGAAAAAAGGGCACTATCAGAAAGATTTGAAACTAAATGGCTTCCAACTTCC
>JBJKRS010000092.1:0-6229 GCA_046704525.1 Thermoplasmataceae archaeon | reverse complement strand
CATGATTTCTGTGATCAGAAGAGCAGAAAATATCGAAAACACATAGAAATCTATGTAGAAGAGAAGGTTAATAGTTAACACCCCCTTCGCTGTGCCCGCCAGTCAGTTCTGCTTTAAGCGGCCTGCTGTTGAACACCCTTGAAAAGAAGTAGAAGGTAGCAGGTATCAGGAAGATGTAGAACGCAACAATAAAGAATCCAGGGACGAGCAGTGAATCAGTATAGTTTGCTGCTGCACTTACCTTCATGACGTTGTACACAATCCAGGGCTGGCGTCCGACTTCGTCAGTTATCCACCCGACTTCATAGACAACAAGGGAGAATGCTCCGAGAACTCCCTGGCCGTAGAGCATCAGTCTCCTTTCGTGGGGATTTCTCTTAGTGGCCCAAAGGACGAAGTACACGAACATGAACAACCCGAGCAGGAGGCCGCCCGTAACCATAATGTCAAAGGTAGAATGAACCCACAATGGAGGCCAGTCTGCCTGAGGAAACTGGGTGAGTCCGGGCAGGTTTGTTATGCCTGTCTCGAAGGACGCCAAGAGCGACTGCACATTGGGAATCTCGAGTCCACCAGTAAACTGCCCATTTACGAGGGTGCCGAAAAGGCGTTCAGGAAGGCCCGATCCAGGGAGGAAATTCAGGTCAAGCGCTGCATACTTTAGCGGCTGGTTCACAAGGAGAGCACCCATTTCATGGCTCCCGGTGAGCCCTGAAAGTACTATGAAGACAATAGACAGGGAGGCTGACAGTTTGATCCCGGATTTGAAAAATATCCTCTCAGCAGTGTCATCGGTGTGAATGTACTTCCACGCAAAATAGGCGCCAATCAGCATGGATCCGGTGAAAATTGTTGAGCTGATTACATGGGCTATCTGGGCAAGTGTTGTGGGTGTCAGGAAAGGTGCCCATGGATTGACAGACGCAACTGTCCCTGTTGACAGGTACAGTGATATGTCAAAGCCATTGGGGCTGTTCATCCAGGAATTCACCATGGTTATGAATACTGCTGAGCCAAGCGTTCCAGCTGCTATGAACACCGAGGTGATCCAGTGGGAGTATTTTCCCCTGAAGGCATTCCTGTAATACACGTATATGACAAGGGCGAAGGTCTCAAGGAAGAAAGTGAAAACCTCTGCATAGAACAGGGTGATTGCGCCTGAATTGGCGAGCAGGGTCATGAATCCCGGAAAAAGATTCACCAGCTCTACGGCCATTACGATTCCACTGGCAGTACCGACCCCGAATGATACCACAAAAACCCTTGTGAGCCTTTCCGCCATGGTCAGGTAATAGTCATTGTTCCTCCTTATTCCGATGAATTCCGCAATGGAAATCAGGAGGATCAGTGAGATGCTCATTGTGACAAGTATGATGTGCGAGCCTATCGTGAAGGCGAAGAGGAACCTGTCGAAAAGAGCCATTGATACCATGCCACTTTGATCGGCAATGTCCCCATATAACCTGAGCCTAAAATGTTAGTACAATACACATTCCAGCGGCTCCTGGACTCAGTCTTGCTAATGTGTGGGCCAGGCCTCGGCCCTGTAAGAGCCGACTACCCTGATGGAACTGCATACTGCTTCAGCATTGCTTATTGCCGTTCTTACGTTCAGGTCCTCGGCACCTCCGTCGAGATCCAGGAAGTACCTGTATTTTCCCGGGGAACCTGGGATTGGCCGGCTGTCCACTCTGAGAATCTCAACGCCTAATGATGAGAATCCGCCAATTATTTTCCATAACGGGCTCTGGGTGTTGCCTTCCAGTGCCAGCGCAATCGAAGTCTTGTCAGATTTCTCAATCGCCCCGCGCTTCAATCCAATCATGAAGAACCTGGTGTAGTTCCTCGGGGAATCCGAGATTTCCTTTTCGAGTATTTCAAGGCCGTAAATTGATGCAAGCCGGGCACTCCCGGTGACAGCTGTCCCCGATTCCACCGAGGCAATTGCAGCTGCAGATGCGGTGGAATCTGCGAGCTCTATGGAAGCCTGCGGGAGAAGAGATTCAAGCGACCTCATGCACTGTGATAATGCGTTGGGATGGGACAGTACCCTTTTCACTTCTGTTGCAGCCACTTTTGAAAGAAGAGCCTGGTTTATCCTGAGGACAGTCTCCCCCCTTATCTCAATGTCAGGGAAATCGAAGAGGCCGTCCAGTGTATCGTCAACACTCCCCCCTATCGTGTTCTCAACTGGAACAACACCTGTTACCACTTCTCCCTCCAGGATGGACTTGAAAATATCGCGAATCCGCCTGCATGGTACCAGGCGGGACTTGCCGGCAAGCCTTGATGCAGCTTCCTCGCTCCACGTGCCGGAAGGGCCCAGATAGGCTGTGCTCGATGTGATAGTCATGCTCATGGGGATAGGATTTACCTCCTCTTATTGGTAACGATTCGGCCCATTGCAGACGCCGCTCCAGGGCACAACCTGTCCGTTATGCATAACATGTAAGGTAACTCAGTCATAAGCAAAGTACTCATAGACAGTTATGAAGAATATCATCGAAATGCTCCGAGCTGAACATGCTGCTATACGTAAGCATGCCGGGAACATTTCTCCATCTGCTGATTACGATCAGGTAATGGAGCTAAGTGAGTTCGTCTTCAAGATGCACGCCATAACAGAAGACTCAATTTTCTTCCCCAGGGTTATGGCTTTCCGAAGGATGCCTGATGAGATAACAGGAATAATAAAGAGGCTCTCTGCTGACCACCTGCTCCTTGAGAAGCTCCACACAAACATGATCGACTGGAAGCTCCACGGCAGGGACCAGCTTTACCAGGACAGGGTTGGCCTTTTCCTTGAAACACTGGTCGAGCACAACATGAAGGAGGAAGAGGAAGTGTTCTCCAGAGATGAAGTGCTTGAATACCCGGAGAGCCTTGAAGCAGATCAGGAAGTCTGGGACGCCGTTAAGAAATACGGTGTAACAAGGTACGAGGATTTTGTCGGGGTATCTGACAGTTTCCTGAGCACCAAACTGAAGCTGCGGACTCCTTTTGTAAAGTAGGGGGGAGAAACTGGTTTACCAGTTTCTGAGCCTCTCTTCCAATTTCTGGAACTCTACCCACAGTGTCTTGGGGAGCCTCTCGCCAAAAGACTCCAGGAAAGGCCTGACCTCCTGGAGTTCCTTGAGGAATCCTTCTTTGTCGACTTCCAGTATTCTCTCCATGTCTTTTCTGTTTACCTTGCCGTAATCAAATGTGTCAAGATTGGGCACATAGCCTATTGGGGTCTCCACGGCATCAGCTTTCCCCTTGACACGGTCAAGAATCCAGCTTATAACATGTGTGTTCTCAGAGAAACCGGGCCATATGAACCTGTCATGCTCATCCTTTCTGAACCAGTTGACGTTGAACACTTTAGGCGGCTTCTCAACAGCCTTTCCCATGCTGATATGGTGCGCGAAGTAGTCTGCCATGTTGTATCCAAGGAATGGGCGGATTGCCATGGGATCGTTCCTGAGCACACCTACTTTTCCAACAGCTGCTGCAGTGGTTTCAACTCTCTGCATTGCTCCTATGAGCACACCATGCTCCCATGAATAAGCCTCATAAACAAGCGGGACAAGATCCCTCCTCCTTCCGCCATACAGGATGGCAGAGACCGGAGCTCCTCCGGGGTTGTTGTACTCCTTTGAGAGATATGGGTAATTCTCTATGGGGGTGGTGAATCTCGAGTTGGGATGGGCTGCATTTCCCTCTCCGCTGTACGGGTTTCCTTTCCAGTCTTCCAGCCTCTGGGGAGGTTGCCCTAGACCTTCCCAGTAAGGCAACCTGTCCTGGCCCAGTGCAACATTTGTGAATATGGTGTTTGAGCGTATTGCCTGCATCGCATTGGGATTCGTCCTCATGCTTGTGCCTGGAACAACCCCGAAAAACCCGTTTTCAGGGTTAATTGCCCTGAGTCTTCCTTCATGTGGGTACATCCATATGATATCGTCGCTGACGAGTTCGGTTGACCAACCTTTCTTGCGCATGTCATCAGGCGGTTCCAGCATTGACAGGTTAGTCTTTCCGCTGGCGCTGGGAAATGCTCCTGAAACATAGGTGATGCCGCCTTCCGGATCTCTGACGCCTATCAGCATCATGTGCTCGGCCAGCCATCCCTCTTTCCTTCCCCTGACTGTAGAAATCCTGAGTGCGTGGCATTTCTTGCTCAAGAGGGCGTTCCCGCCGTAATTTGAATTCACGCTTATAATGAGACCCTGGCCCAGGTTCTCCTCGGGGAAATGGCAAATGTACCTGTTCTTGGAATCAAGATCCTTCATGGAGTGCAACCCCAATACAAAGTCGCCTGATCTGGCCATCTCACGAATGGCCTGCTCCCCTCCCCTTGTTATGATCATCAGATTTGCAACAACATAGGGACTGTCAGTGATCTCTATGCCTCCCTTGGCATATTTGGATCCAAGTGGCCCAAGCCAGTAAGGCACTACATACATTGTTCTCCCAGACATCGAGCCTTTCAGAATTGCATTGAGCTTTTCCTTTGCTTCATCACTGTGCATCCAATTGTTTGTCGGCCCAACATCTTCCTTGCTTCCTGATGTGCAGATATACGTGTCACCCTCGGTTCTTGCAACATCGTGCGGATTGCTCCTGTGCAGGTACGAACCGGGGTATTCCTTCTCGTTGAGCCCGATCAACGTGCCGTCTTCTGAGAGACCGGATATGAGGTCGTTCCACTCCTCGCTGGAGCCAGTCATGATCCGTATCCTCTCTGGGGTTGTAGTCTCTGAGGTCTCGATAATCACGGATTTAAGCCTGTCTGCAAACTCCGTATTGAGGTTGTCGGCAATCCTGACCATCTCACTGTTGTTGACCTGATCCATGAGAGACTTGACTTTCCCTCTGCTCAGATCTGGTGAGTAATTTGGCTCAAAGTCCAACATATGGCTGAAAATTAGGTTTTCATTATTAATGATTACGCAGTTGAGCTATACACGCATTCGTCTATTGCCGAATATCTGCAAGTATCACTGGACAAGGAATAGATAGTTGCCAGCCCATGCCACTAAAAGTCCAATCGAGGCCATAAGTATTATCCAGAAGATGTAATTCCCCCTGACCGCTCTTCCTATTCCTATTCCGAGGACGGCAAGTGATGCCTCTGAAAAACCTATGGCGAACAGAGGCATATTGGGGATCAGGACGTCTGGTAGAAGCGGAATAAGTGCACCAACAAAACCAAAGAATCCCGCTGAAGCTGCACCTAGCACCGACTCGAATATAATGTCTCGCCCGAGCTTGCTCTTCAACAGGTAGGAAGAAGACCTTAAGTTGAGCTGCCTGGAAGTCCTTGATAGCTCTCCCCTCAATTCTGAATACTGGGCTATGAAATAGCTGAAGGTTCCAACGAATGACGAACCGTACGCAACTCTCAGAGCCAGTCCCAGATATACGTACTCGCCCCTCAATATATCTCCTGAAACGAGCATCAGAGCGGTAATGATACCGTCTGAAAGTCCTATTGTAATAGGGAATAACGGCTTGAACCTCATTCTATGTGTCTTACACTCTCAGTGAGCCTTCTCCCAACTGCGATTTCATCTACCGAATGTATGGCGGCGCCAGTTCTCTCGATTGTGTCTATCAGCTTCTCAAAATCTATGTTTGTCCCCTCTACGGTTATGTTTGTTCCCATGGTTTCCATATCCATCTCTGTAACACTTATGTTCAGAGCTTCCACACCGGGGACTTCCTCAATAGCTTCTGCCAGCTCTATAAGAGTTGGTCGGTTCAGACTCTTGTCTACATCCAGCACTACTCTTCTAACATTCATTTCTCATCATTCTGTGGTACAGCTTTTTTCAGGTCCCATAATCCTGGTTCACAGGGATCTGAACAATCAGAAGGATCACTCATCTAGAGCATCCCTTCCATCCGGCACAACATTCTCGGAAAAAAAGGAGACTTCCTTATTGTGAACTTTATCGTTATACCCCAATTTTATCCTTTGCAACTGATTATTTTATTATCACTTATAAACCTTGCCAAGATATTGCAGGATATAACGCTATTTTCCCAATTTTAGGCATGTTATATCCAGCCGTTTCTCCTGAAGGTTGCAATGAGGATCCCCCCGACAGCAAACAGTACTCCTACGAAAATATAGAACCCGTAAGGCAGGTGGGTGAGCGGTATGTTGATTCCCTTTGTGAAATTGGTACCGAACACTGACGCAAGAAGCGAGAGCGGGAGGAATATTGTGGCCACTATGGTGAGC
>JBJKRS010000091.1:0-18962 GCA_046704525.1 Thermoplasmataceae archaeon | reverse complement strand
GTAGTACTGCGCACCCTTTGGAAGGTAACCAGCATACGGGATCTGGAATGTGTTGTTGTACAGCTTGTTGCCAACCTGATAGTTGAGGTAATAGTTGTACTCAAAGGCATATGAGAATGCCTTTCTTGCATCCTGGCTCATGAACATCGTCTGCGGAACATTGGCTGAGCTGTCCTGCTTGCTGAGTGCTGTTTCATTGACATTCGCGTTGAAGTTGAAGAAGTTGAACTGCAGCTCATTGAAGTTGTACACCTTGGCTTTTCCCTGTGCCACGAGTTGCTGAACCTCATTCCAGTTGCTTGATGGCAGTGAGGCTGCTGAAGCTGCTCCTGACTTGAAGAGAAGGTACGCTGTCGGGGCACTGCTGATGTATTCTATTGTTACCTGCCCGATGGTCGGCTTTGGATCCCATGGTCCAGGAGATGTGAACGAAGGATTCGCCACAAGGACAACTTCTGATCCAGGAACGATGTATGACAGCTTGTAGGGTCCGTCAGAAAGCAGGTGGTCCTGGATGTACTGGTTGTAGTTTGCCGGTTCTCCGAACTTCTTGTAGCTCTGGAATCCTGCGGGAGTCCATTGAATTCCTGCTCCATGTGCTGCATACCAGGCAGCTGACTCGCCTTCAGAACCATCTGTTGCGAGAAGCTGGTAGGCAACTGCTGTCGGCTGCGGCTTCTGGAAGTGGATGGTAATTGTGTTCGTGGCGTTGTTCACTGTCACGTTCTGAGTTATATTCCAGAATGTATTGGACTGGGAGTAGTCTCCAGGAAGGAGGAATTCACCAAGGTAACCGCCCTGTGCATTAGATGAAGCTGCGAGTATCATCGTCCTTGCCATTGAGTAAAGGAAGTCCCAAGCTGTCACTGGCGCGCCGTTTGCATATGTTGCATTTGACCTTATCTTGAAGGTGTAGTTCTCGTAGGGCTGTATGTGGACAGGGTATGATGAGCCCCAGGGAGTCGTGACTGTGTAATTTGCATAGTTGCTGTTTATGCCTCCGTTTGCTACTGTCGGGAGCTGTGTCGCAAGTTCAGGCTGGAAAGATGTGTCGGAAGATCCATTGAAGGTAACGAGGTACTGTATCACCTGGTCGACAACTTCCTGGCCCGAAACTGTGTCCTGCAGGGCGTAGTCCATATTGTTGTCCACTCCGTTGACAACCTCTGCATTAAGGAATATCCCAGATGAGGTGCCTGAGCTGTACAACCCTGCATTGCCCGAGACAACTATGTCCTCGTAGTAGACCGTGCTGTATGTGGGCTGTGAGTTGTTAATCTGGCCAACCTCTATCATGGTTCCACTTACATTGGTCTTCATGAGGGTTGCTGTGTCGGTCCTTATCGCTACCTGGTAATAGCCTGTCGCAAGATTTGTGAGATTGACAACGGCGTCCGTGGAGGGCATCTCATATGTGCCGGTAGATACATTGAAGACGTAGCTTGCCGTGTCCGTGAAGCTGTAGGTGCCGTTGATTGTTACACTCTGGAAGTACACCTGATAGCTTGAGTTGGCAGGTTCCGTAGAGTAGCCCAGAGCAAAGCTCAAGCTGGTTCCTGGAGCGTATATCAGGGTGTTGTTTCCTGCTGCGGATTTTGATGTGCTGTTCAGCAGATCAAACACACCATAGGTGGCATGGGAATTCTGCTGTGACAGCTTCGCAGCAACGGAAACCTGCACCAGCTTGTCAAAGCTTGAATAAACGGAGTTGCCATAAAAGACTTTGAAGAAGACGAAATAATTCCCAGGGGAATTATAGGCGTGTGAGACGTTGAAGCTGCTGCTGCCGTTGTATGTATAGTTTACCATTGAGTTGTCGCCGAAGTAAACGTGCGCATAAGAGAACTTGCTATGTGCATTTATGCTCACATTTATGGAGTTCCCGGTTTCAATGAGCTGGCTTGAAGCGGAAACGTTTGCTGAATGAGAACTTCCAACCGAGTGACCGTTAACTACGAGGTAGCTGAGTCCAACGATCACAATAATCAGTGCCACAATCACTGCCAAATATTTTGTGGGCTGACCTGGCTTTGGTGAAGAAGATCCTCCTCCAGACTTTCCTTTCGGCACAACAGGATCCTTGCCTGTATCTTTTTCTGTCATAAAACCTCTGAGAGGATCACTATTCCATTTACTATAAATTTAGCGTTACAGAATACTGTAAAAATTTAATTAATATATATAGAGAAATGGAAAATATATCGGATAGTACGCTGCATATATTATATCCAGTATATAAAACTTAAACATAGCACCCATAACAAATTCTTTAATCCCACCTATGATACTCTCTGCGGAGTTTGGCCATCTTGTGCAGAATGTTCATGTTAACTGGTGATTTTACAGAGGACTTGGATGGTATATTCAAGTCACTTTACGAAGTTTGCAGAAATGATCCGCTCTTTCCAGCTCAGTGGAAAAAGGAAGCTTGCCACGACAGTGGCTGGGGGTATGTCTTCACGGACAATGATGTCATCGATTTCAAGAGATACAGACGGCCGGTATATGATTGTCCCGTTCCTGAGATTGGTTCTGGTGGAAAACTCATAGTCCATGTCAGGAAAGCAGCCAGTGGTGAGCCAGTGGGCCTTCTTGATTCGCACCCTCATCACAGGGGAGACAACGAATACGACGTGTACTTAGTACACAACGGCTCATACAACAAATCAAACATCGCCTCCAGGCTCAATGAGGGTAAGCTTGAAAATCAACCTGACAGTGAATTCTTCCTTGAGTATCTCATGGCACAGGAGGGTGACATTGAGCAGAGAATTCGCACCACGCTGGAAGACACTGACAAGTTTGAATTCGTCAAGACGAGCAACAACATATTCATTCTGGCAGTGGACAAGACGACCAAGAACACGAGGCTCTTTTACTACAGTTACAGCAAACTCAACGACGAGTATGTGACCCTCTACCGCATTGAGAATGAGAGAGTAAGGGGAGTAGTATCGTCCAGCTTGCTCAAGTCGAGCTCGTTTCCGGGAAACATGAAAATTTCAAAAGTGCCCCAAAGGATCCTGGTTGAACTGACCTGAAAATATAAATTACAAATTGCTGCTATCCAGTCGGATGGCAACAGAAGAGTCGCTGCCTGAAGATAGTGGGCATGTTCTTGAACTGGAATTTGAAAGATTTCTCAGTGACCCTTCCTTATTCTTGTCAGAGTTGCGCGATAAGTCAAATTGGAATGAGAGCAGGGAAGCTCTTTCAGATCTTATCAGAGTATTGAAGTACAAATCAGAGAAACCTCCCGTAGTCGAGGTGGATGGAATGAGGCTTGACATCCTCATAGGCTATCTTGAACAGTCACTGGAGTCATACACAAGGAAACGGTCGGAATATTACCTGGATCGCATCCTGAAATCCCTCGCAGGTCCCAAAGTTGGAAAATTAAACGACATAGATATGAACAGGTGGAAGGAGTATGAAGAGGTGATAACCGACAGCCTCTGGATTATGGACAAGCGTGACCGGGAAGGTGCTCATAATGCAGATTACTGGGGGAACTTCATCCCGCAGATACCTCACCAGCTGATGCTCAGGTTTACAAAGAAGGGGGAATGGATCCTTGATACATACGCAGGAAGCGGTACCAGCCTGATTGAATCCATCAGGCTGGGGAGAAATGCAATAGGCATAGATCTCTCCCAGGAGGCATGCAATCTTGCCGACAAGAACCTCAGGAAAGAAGATAATCGGGAAAATGCAATAGCAAAGGTAGTCTGTGGTGACAGTTCTAGAATCTCATTTCCGGAAATACTTCGGAAAGAGGGAATAGAATCAGTTCAGCTAGTCATTATGCACCCGCCATACTGGGACATCATAAAGTTCAGCGAGGACAACAGCGATCTTTCCAACTCACCATCGATAGATGTATTCCTGAGTCGTGTTCAGGATACTGCGAAGGAGGCCATGAAAGTGCTAGAAAAAGGGAGGTATCTGGCACTGGTGATCGGTGACAAGTACTCCAATGGTGAGTGGATCCCCCTTGGATTCAGATCAATGGACGCCATTCTGAAGCTTGGATTCAAGCTAAAATCCACTATTGTCAAGAACTTCGACATGACCAAGGGGAAGAAAAGCCAGAAAGAACTCTGGAGATACAGGGCTCTGGCCGGTGGATTCTATATTTTCAAGCATGAATATATCTTTCTCTTTCAGAAATAGGGCCAAGGTCTGTGAAAGTGTTAATTACCGCCGTTCGTATTGAGCGATGAGGAATCCAAGTGTGCAGAATGTTTGCCCTTTCTGGAACTTATAGTGATGTGGTAATTCCATTTTTTGAGGCTATCAAGGATGTGAGTCAAGAGGACCCTATGTATGATCCTGATGTGGCAATTACTGTCAAATCTCATGCTGATGGCTGGGGGTATGCGTTTTCTGACGGGAATCTCCTGGAGGCCAAAAAGTACTCTTCCCCCGTGTTCGAGAGCACAAATACCACATTTCCATCCGGCGGAAAGTTGATTGTGCATTCCCGGAAGGCCGACAAGGGCGAGCACATAGGTCTTGCGAGTTCTCATCCATACCACAGATCCGACACCCAGGAGGAAGTGTACTTCGCTCACAATGGGACGTACAACAAGGAGAAGATCCTTGCAAGCCTTAACATGAAGTCTGCAGGCAGAATGACTGACAGTGAGGTGTTTCTTGAATATGTGATGTCGAGGGAAGGGACCATAAAAGACAAGGTCACTGCCGCCATAGAAGACTCCGGGAGACTGGATTTTGTGAAGACTACTGGAAATTTCTTTATGATCTCAGTTGACAGGGAAAGTGGGAACACGACTCTCTTCTATTATGCATATGACACCGTTGGATACGATTACACCGACCTTTACATCGCACAGGGAAAAGGGTGGAAAGGTGTCTTTTCTTCAAGCCTCCCCAAGTCCGCCTCTTTCCCCGGTGATCTGAAACTCTCCAAGGTCGGCAGTGACACCCTCAATGTGTTGTGAAACCCGCTGCGGTTTCTTTCCACGCTGCTAACTTGCCATTATCCGAAAGAAAGGGTCGTCAGTCGTAAAGATAGCAGGACACCTGGTGCTCCGGTTCAATACTTGTCGGCACAGGTTTGGTTTCACTGCACTTGTCCATGACAAACGGGCATTTGTAGGCAAAGCTGCAGCCCTTGATCAACCCTGGTGCCTCATGCCATGCAGATTCATCCACATGCTCATCTTTCTTGTAGAAGTCAGGCGAGCCTCTTGGAATTGAGGCAAGCAGTATCTTGGTGTACGGATGCTTTGGGTTGTTCAGTATCTGCTTTGGAGGGCCTGTTTCAACAATCTGCCCAAGATGCATTACCGCGATGGAGTCAGAAAGGTATGAAGCAATTGCAATGTCGTGGGAAACAAACAGGATAGATGTGCTCTTTACACCCCTCAGATCCGAGAGTACCTCGAGCACGCCCGCCCTTATTGACACATCCAGCATGGAAACCGGCTCATCCGCAATGAGGAAAGTTGGATTGGACACTATTGCCCTGGCGATGCTCACTCTCTGCCTTTCCCCTCCACTAAGCGACCTTGGCGATGAGTCTATAAACTGCTCCGGCGGATTCAGCCCAACCAATTCAAGCGTCCTGGATATTAGGCTGTCCCTCTCATCAAAGGACATGCCCTTGAGATAGCTCAGAATGGGAGTTTCAACAATTTTTCTAACAGTCAGCCTTTCATTCAGCGACTCGTACGGATCCTGGAATATCATCTGCACATTTTTCCAGAGCCCCTTTCCATGCTGCTTTCCTACAAGCTGCTTCAGGCTCTTACCCCCTATGCTGATAACTCCCCCGTCAAGGTCAACGAGTCCGGCTATCGCCATTCCCAGTGTGGTCTTACCGCTTCCGCTTTCACCCACAAGTCCTACAATCTTTCCGGGCTGAAATGAAATGCTTACATCATCAAGAGCCTTGACCTCATATCTTCCGCTCTGCCTGGCCCTTTTCTTGAAGACCTTCTTTGCGGCCTTCACCTCTATTACAGAATTTTCCGTCATAGTTCATCCCTCGTTCCAACCAGGTGGCATGCCGCCAGCAGATTGTTCTTGGTCTTCATCAGCGGAGGCTCGGTATCCAAGCATTTTGGTATTGCATAACCGCATCTGGGTGCGAATGAACATCCCTTAATCGACTGCCTGAGATTGATCACCTTACCCTTGATGCTTTCTGGCTTCCTGTCAAGGTTCTCCAGTGAGACAAGAGACCTGATGAGTGCTCTTGTATACGGATGCGATGGATGCTCAAATACAGTCTGTGTAGCCCCCAGCTCAACTACCTTCCCTGCATACATGACAGCTATCCTGTCTGCCAGTCCAACCAGGATGGATATATCATGGGTTATGAAAATTACAGTGAGATCAGAATCTCCTGCAAGCTCCTTCAGTCTGGTGAGAAACTGCTTCTGGACCACCACGTCCAGTGCCGTTGTAGGCTCATCCAGTATGACAACTTTAGGATCACACGCAAGTGCCATGGCGATAGCGACCCTTTGCTTCATTCCGCCGCTTAACTCGTGAGGATACATCTCCTTGACGCGTGGTTCCAGCCCTGCGAGTATGAGGAACCTGTCAACCCTCTTCTCCACTTCCTTCAGGTCATAGTCGTGGTCTATCATCACATCGCTGATCTGCTCTTTAACGCGAAGTACGGGGTTCAGCGAGTTCATAGAGGACTGGAACACCATGGAGACCTCGCCCCACCTGTATCTTCTCAACTGGGGCGGGGTCATCGTAAAGATGTTAACATCTGGTGTGTCAAGGCCCCCGTAAAGTATTTCACCAGCATCAAGGCTCCTTTCGCCAATCATGAGGTTGAGGAAAGTGGTTCCAAGTGTAGATTTTCCGCATCCGCTCTCCCCTACGATGCCAATGATCTCTCCTCTTCGCACCTCAAGGTCCACAGATCTCAGCGCATGGACATCGCCACCGGAAGTCTTGTAGGATACGGAGAGGTCCTTTACCTTTATTATAGGCGAATCACCTAGAACCATTTCTATCACCAAATCCCATGACATCCGAGAGACCGTTGTTGAACAGATTTCCGCCTATACCGAGGAACATTATACCAAGACCAGGGGGGAGCAACCACCACCACGCCTTGTAGAGGATTCCCTCCTCTGCCTGGAACCAGTACAGCATGGTTCCCCAGTTTACGGAGCTAATGTCTCCAAGCCCGAAGAAAGCAAGACCTGCCTGAGCCACAACAGCACCAACAACTATGAAGATAGAGTTGACGATGATGATTGGTGCAAGGAAGGGAAGAATATCCCTAGCAATGATCCTGAAGTTGCTAAGTCCCGACAGCCGCGAGCCCATTACAAACTGCTTCTGCTTGAGTGACAGCGTCTGCGAGCGCATAACTCTGGACATGAAAGGCCATCCTAGAATGGCAAGTATGATTATCGTGCTCTCCAGTGTCGGAGGGAAGTATGACGACAGCACTATGAGGAGCGGAAAGCCCGGCAGTACCAGGAGAACGTCCACGAACCTCATCAGCACTGTGTCCGGGAGCTTTCCGTAATATCCTGCCACAACTCCAACGCCTAGCCCTATCAAGGAAGCCAGGGCCCCGACCGCAAATCCAACCATCAAGGAGGTGCCAGTCCCGTACAGGAATTGTGAGAAGACGTCCTGCCCCTCGTAGTTCGTCCCGAGCAAATGCGCAGAGCTGGGAGGGAGGTATGCAGCAAACTCAGGCAAAAACGGAGAATACGGAGTAAAAAGCCTGCCGGTTATGCCAATTATAGCTAAAGCGAGGAGTATTATAATCCCGGCCCTGCTCTTTGTGTTGTGCCAGAGGGCAGAAGCGACACCGACAAGTTTTGAGAATGCTGCCTGCGCGCTTGAATCCTTCTTTTCGAGCTGTTCTTCCGGTAAGCTGATAGGTAACTCTGTCACTTCAAAACCACCCTTGGATCGAGATATGCGTAGAATAGGTCCACGAAAAAGTTGGCAAATATGACCGATATGCTGATAATCAGGAAAATACCCTGTATCAATGGATAATCTGAATTGTAAACGGCAAGGTACAGGATGTATCCTATCCCCTGGTAGGAGAACACTACCTCAATGAGAAATGCTCCCGCAACAATGTACCCAATCTGCAGTGCGATGGAGGTTGTCACAGGCAGCATGGAATTTTTCTTGGCATACCTCTTGACAAGCCTCCAGGACTTGAGGCCCTTCGCCATTGCCACCATCATGTAATCCTCCCTGAGTGCGGTGGTCATGGTATTCCGCATCAGGAGGGCAAACACGGGGAATATTGTGAGTACAAGGACTGTCAGCGGAAGCGCAGCATGATAGAATATAGAATAAATGTACTGGAAATTGAAGCCTGCGGGAATTCCGTAGGAAACATTCTGTGCAACAGGGAAGATCTGAATCATCACTGCAAACAGAGCCTGGAAAATCAGGGCAAGCCAGAAGTATGGTATGGAGAACAGCGAAACGGCCAGTGTGGAAAGGAAACTGTCCTGGATCTTCCCGCTCTTCATGCCCATGTATGTCCCTATGGTGACTCCAATCACTATAGAAATGAGGGATGCAGTTCCCAATAGGAAAAGAGTCCAGGGGAGGTGAGTGGCTATAATCGAGCTCACGGTCTGCGGATAGTACTCGTAGGAGATCCCCAGGTTGAAGTGAAGCATTGAAATCCAGTAATACTGGAACTGCTGCCACAATGTGCCGGTAAGGTGGAACTGGCTTTCAACCAGTGCAAGATCCTTCTGGTTCAAATAACCGTATTTAGAAAGTAGGATGGTCACAGCCGGGTTCCCGGGAGCCAGCCTTGGCAACAGGAAGTTGAAGCCCATGGCTATCAGGAGAATTAGTAGGCTGTGGCCCAGCCTTTTTAGTACGTATCTGGTAGGTATCATTCAGTCACATCTTGAGATATGCCAGTACGAACTACTCGTTCTTCCTCCTGCTTCTGCTTCTCATTGTCAGCCCTATTGCCGCAGCTACAACCACGACCGCTGCCACTCCGCCTATTATGTAGTAGGTGTCAGGACTGGCGGGGGTATTCTGCTGTGAGCTTGCCGGATGGACGTATAGAGAGTCGAGCGGACTGCTCATCTGAACTCCAGGGTACACGCCGGCGATCTGGTCAGATCTGTAGCCGAAGAACAGGTCTGAGCCTACAACAGGTATAACTGGCAGCTGGGATGCAACGATACCCTGGATCTTGTCAAGCGTCTGGTTCAGCTTGGCTGGATCATTAACCAGTGTCGAGGACTGGTTGAAGAGCGCATCCAGCGTTGAATTGCTGTAATGCTCAAGATTCCAGTATCCCTTTGTGTCGGTCAATGCCCAGAGGTCAAACCATGGATTGGCGAATAGTGGCCCGAAGTTGTAGAAACTCAGGTACGGATAGTCCACAGGCTGTCCCAGCGTCGTTGAGAACAGATCTGTTGCCCATGTTCCTGTCGGAATGATGCTGAGCGTGGTGGCAAAGTTGTCGGCACTTAGCGCACTCTGGATCAGGGACATTGCAGTGTCCCAGTCACTCTGCGGTATGTCGATCATCTTGATTGTGACCACAGTTCCATTGGGGTACTGCCACAGTCCAGTCGTGCTGTTTATAGAAAGACCGGCCATCTTGAAGTACTTGTTTGCCTCGCTTACGTTGTAGTTGTATGGGTTGACGCTTGTGTTGTAGAAGTTGGACAGCGTCCATGGGAGACTCCCTGAATTCGCAACGCCCGCCAAGCCGCTCTCAGCTTTCTGAGCAATCTCTGTCCTGTTTATCAGGTATGCCAGCCCAATCCTGAAGTCCTTCATGTTGTAAGGTGCAACATTGTCGTCGTACCAGAGGTTCAAGTTGAACGTGTCCTTGAATACGTATGTCTTCACTCCAGTGAGATTCTGGAGAGATGGATACACACTGTTTGAGTCCACGTAAGTCGCCTGTATTGCCCCTGTCTTAAGGGAATCAATCTGTGATGAAGTGGACGAAAACTGCTCCCATACCTCCTTCTGGAATTTTGGCTTGCCCATGAAGAAGTACTGGTTCGCCACATAGGTTATGTAGTTCCCAGACACACTCTGCAGAACCATCGGCCCAAGTGATATTTCATGGCCTATGTTTGCATTGAAGAAGCTTCCAATATCGGACAGATTCTTGGCATTGTTATGCCACGCATATGGTATTATCGTCTGGCCCCCGATGTAATAGAATGCCATGAGGTTGGGCGCCGTGAGGTTGAAGACGACTGTGTAATCATTGGGTGCATACATGCTTTTTATCATGGGATCAACACCGTTTACGTCAAGAGTTGAATTGGCCATCAATACCTGGAAGGTGAACAGAACATCCTGCGATGTGAATTGCCCCACCTCGCTGGTACCATTGACCCACGTTGCGTTGTGGACCAGGTTGAATGTCAGCGTGCTTCCACTGTTAGTCACAGTCCAGCTGCTGGCTGTCCAGGGTATATAACTTCCATTGTCGAATTCCATGAGCATAGAGTCAGCGTAGATTACACCCGTCACGTCACTGCTCAGTCCTGAATTGGACAGCGGATTCAAATTGCTAACTGTCTCGCCGCCTAGCAAGGTCCCCACGGTAAATGTCCCGTTGTTTCCAACAGATGCTGCTGGGGAAAAATTAGCCCTTGCCAGCACGACAGGCGCCGTTGATGCAAAAACGACCAATATCATCAATGCACTAACGGCTAAAACTGCGACTTTGGTTAAGTTCATTCTTGTGCCATGATATTGCATGGCTTAAAAGTTCCCATGCCGCTATGGCTAATCCAAAGGCTATTATAGCGCAATGAGGGAGATATAATGAGCAACCAAGACCTTACTTGTCATTCAATAACATGCATCGGGAGTACTCGTCAGAAATGCAATGGATGGCTGCTCAACGTGCTGATGATCTCATCCGTGCAGACGACTGGAATAAATGTGCGCAGCATGAAAGGTTTTTGAGTGACTGGGCTCACATGGGTTCATGCTGGGCTCCTCTGTGAGACCGCCTCAAAATTATCTAATTTCCCGCACCCTGGGGGTTCTGCTTGCTGATGAAGTCTGAAACAATGCTGTCGATGGTCTTCTTGATCTCCTTCTCTGTTTTCATGGAATTGTTGATGATTATGCTGAATGAAGTGCCCAGATCCTCAATGTACCCAGTCAGGCTGGCAACCTGTCCCAGAGAGCCTGTCTTAGCGAACAAGCCCTTTCCTGAATGTTTTGCAAGCCTGTTCTTCAGTGTTCCTTCACCCGGTGAGGGAAGCATGTGTATGAATCCTATGTCACCATTTTCAACAATCTTCTGTATGAGAAGGGAAAGAAATGAAGTTGACAGGAGATTCGCACGTGAAAGCCCGGAACCGTCTGCGAAGTTCAGGTCCTCTGAATTCAGCCCCAGGCTGTCGACGAAAGATCGCACCAGCATGGAATAGTCCTGCCAGCTTCCAGGTTTCCCCGTTTTGTGATGAGCCATATATTTCGACAGCAACTCAATAGAGAAATTGCAACTGTATGTCTCAATGTGATCCAGAATGTCGTTCAGCTTTTCCTCATGCCTGATAACCTGTCCCTCCGGTTCCGACTTGTCGACACTGAAAGTGACCTTGCTTCCTGTGATTCTGGACACCTCCTCGGAAAACCGGGAAAGCTGGTCTTTCACTGAGCGATTTGCGAAGTCATGCAAAGCCTCCCCATCGTCTGCCTTCTTTTTTCTGTTTGAATAACAGCCCTCCTCAACAGAAAATGGAGCTATTGGTGCCTGGTAGCAGTAGCCGATATCACCTATGTTCCATCCATCTGCGTGCCCCTTGGAATCAAGTATTGTGGTGTCAAACACAATATGGCTGATGTCAGCTGAATGAGGGATGACCCCGAGTATATCAGAAAGCCCTTTCCTGTCCAGCAGTGGAGTTGGCCCTCCTGAGACATAGAGCCTGCCTTTTACTAAAGAAAAGAGAGTCGTGATTACATGGTCCTTTCCAAGCAGTTTGTACGCCGCATATCCTGATACTATTTTCATGTTCGATGCCGGAACAAGTGAGGTTTCGCTGTCCTTTGAGTGGATCACCTGGCCCTTGATGTCCCTGAAGCAGTATGAAATTATTTCACTCAAGAGGTACCAACTCCTTCTTTCTTTTCCTTGTCCTGACCATTCTTCTTCCGTTCAAGTAGGCTTACCACTTCGGAAATCCTGTAGTAATGATCTTCCAGAATCTTCCTGGCGGCATCCATGTCGAGTCCGAACTCCGTTGAAACCATTCTTATCGCCCGCTTGCGGAGCTTCTCGTTAAACCACGCACCCATTCGGGACATGGTATTCTTGTAAGTGAATCCAAGCTTGATTGCTATTGCAGTGGAAAACATACCCAGAACCATTTTCTGTGCAGTTCCTGCCTTCATCCTTGTAGAGCCCTGGATAACTTCCGGGCCACTGTCCAAGACTATTGTCATATTTGTAACTTCTTCGATTGGCCTGTTCCGATTGTTGGTCAACCCGATAGAATATGCGCCCACCGTTGACGCATAATCCAGCGCTGCCAGCACGAACGGAGTGGTGCCGGATGCGGTAATTCCGAATACAACATCGTGCCTGCCAAGATCCTTGGCTTTCAGCATTTCAATTGGCTTGCTCCTGCTGTCCTCGGCACCTTCAACCGATTTCAGAATAGCCTCTGATCCACCAGCAATGATGTAGTCGAACATGGTCTCATCAATGCCGTAAGTTGGCCTGAGCTCTGCAACGTCCTGAACTGCCAGCCTCCCGCTGGTTCCAGCTCCCACGTATATTACCCTTCCCCCCTTTTCGATTCTATCCAGCGCTACCTCGACGGCTTTTGTGACATCATCCAGTGCATCATCTATGGCACTGTAGGCATCCCGATCAGCCTCATGAATACACCTCACGACATCGAGTGTGTCCATCTGATCGATATCCCTGGTTGCTGGATTGTTATCCTCCGTACCGGACATTTGGACGCTTAATCCTCCCCTGATTATTAGATTGTCCCCTGACAACACTGTTATTAGCCCCGAACTATGTGGTGAAGGATGAGATTTGCCTCAGTTGTTACCGGCACGTCAACTGATGGGCTTGGGCTTTCTCTGGTGAACGTTAACGGAGTTGACGATACTACTGAGGTCTCCGTGCTTGCCAGCATAGACATCCCTTTCCCTGATGAGTTTAAAAAGTCCCTCATTCATCTTTCAAGCGTTGAATCAACCACCAGTGAAGAGGTTAGCTCTGCACACTGGAGACTTGGAAGAATTATTGGGGAGGAACTCTCCAGGACTGGCTGGGAATATGATGTAGTTGCCTTCTCCGGGTACAGCATATATCATGGGCCGTCCGTTGGAAAGCGGGAGAATGGCACACTTCAGATAGGAGAAGTGTCCGAGATATTTGCAAGAACGGGGAAAGCGGTGGTGTACGACTTCAGGACCACAGATCTCAGTTTAGGGGGAGACGGCGCTCCTTTGATCCCGCTTTCCGACAAACTTCTTTTCCCCGAGAAGGGGACTCTTACGCTAAACATAGGCGGAATTGCAAACCTCACTTACATGGGAGATAGATTACAGGCTTTCGATACAGGACCGGGCAACATCCTTATCGACCTCTGCTGCAGAAATTACAAGGATCTGGATTACGACAAGGATGGCCAAATAGCATTTAGGGGAGTTGTGCTGGATGAACTATTGAATGACTTGACGTCAGACCCATACTTCTCCCTCAAACCCCCAAAATCCACTGGAAGGGAGCATTTTACTGAATCATGGCTGAGCTCAAGAATTCAAGGGAAGAATTACAGTGATGATGATGTCATAAGGACAGTGACACGTTTTACAGCAGAATGCGTGAAAGATCAGGTTAATAGGTTCATTGATGATGAAGTGAAGGTGCTGATTGTAGGTGGAGGAGGATCACAGAATCCAGTCATAATGAGTGATCTGCGCGAACTCTTCAATCTGAATGTCAAGACCTTTGACGATTACGGGATTCCTTCAAGAGCCCGGGAGGGTGTCGGGTTTGCCATAATTGCCAACCAGACAATCCATGGGAGGGTTGGAAACACTGAAGCAAGCAGTGGAAGGCCCGCGGTGCTTGGAAAGATTCTTCCGGGAAACGATGCGACCATTACGTTCAGGAAGTCAGACCAATGAATTCCGTTTTCAACATGAGAAGGATGTCAAGAATCATTGTCCACTCGGAAAGGATGTACTTCCTGGCGTCCGGATGGCACGCTATATTGAGACGTTCATCTTGTTACCGCGGAAGTGAATGAGGTGCTCGAAAAACTCGGGATAAAAAGGATTGTGAACGCTTCTGGAACCCTAACCGTCCTGGGTGGAAACAGGCTGGTCCCTGAAGCTCTGAAAGCCATGGAAGAGGTTTCCGGCAAGTTTGTTGACATGGAGGAGTTGTCCAGAAGAGCAGGAGAATATGTTGCCAAACTTATCGGTGTGCCTGGCGCACTGATAACTTCTGGGGCATATGCCGGGCTTGTACTGTCGCTGTCCGCCCTGTACTGCAATGGTGATAAAGGGAGAATGGCAAGCCTTCCCTTAACAGGTGGATGCAACGCAAACGTAGTCATACAAAGACAGCACACTGTTGGCAACCCTTACTGGCATGCACTGGAAGTCCCGGGCTTTACGGTCCGGATAGCGGGAAAGGAGGATGGTACAACAGATCAGGATGTCCGTGAAAAAATTGACAAGGATACAGTAGCCATCGTGCATTTCCTGTTCGAACCCCAGCCTGGAGAGGTAAATCTGGACAGAGTCGCGGAAATTGCAAAGGAGACTGGTGTACCTCTTGTTGTGGACGCTGCCGCTGATCTCCCGCCATTGTCAAATCTATCAGGTGTTCTAAAGCGAGGGGCGGATATG
Organism: Thermoplasmataceae archaeon; assembly: GCA_046704525.1. GTDB lineage: Archaea > Thermoplasmatota > Thermoplasmata > Thermoplasmatales > Thermoplasmataceae. The sequence continues at coordinate 4,097 of JBJKRS010000091.1, read as the reverse complement.
GTCATTATCAGCGGGGGAAAGGAACTCGGGGGTCCGGGAAACTCGGGCCTGATTCTCGCATGTTCAACCCGTTTATTAAGGAACTGCGAACTACTCGGGCCATTCAGCTACTTGGATGTGGCCGGGCAGAGGAGAACCTTTCTCGGGCGAGGATTCAAGGTCAGCAAGGAGACTATTGTTGCTGTTGCGGCTGCAGTGGATAGCATCATTGGTAGAAATGAAGACGCAGTCATGCTGGAGAAGGAAAAATTGGCACGTATCATACTGGATGAGTTGAAAGGATTTGATCCGGAGCTTGATATCAGCATCCCCTCCCGCAGAGAGTGGGAAAGAATCAGGCCAGCGGTCTACCCAATCCTGGAATTGAAAAAAAGTGGTATGGAACCTTCAGATCTTGCCAACAGGCTGGCCTGCGGAGATCCGTCTGTTCGTGTCCTCGCAAGTGAAAAATGCATCAGGATAAACACCCAATGCCTTTCGTCAGAGGATGCAGCGATCGTGATCTCGAGTTTAAAGAAGGCACTTGGAACAGATACAGGTAATTGAAATTGGAAATCGCATCCCAGACAGGGGACACATTAAAGACTGCACAGGCATTTAACTACTGGATGCCCTCAATGGACCCGTCTATGTATGTCCACCCGTGGGATGTATTCCACGAGGGTGCGAAAAAAGTCCTTTCCAGCTTGGAAGAAGCAGGGATTAAGCGGATCAATATTGCTACCAGCTATCACTCAGGAAGGTTCATACTTCCACACAATCCAGTCTCCAGGGTTTATCAGGCAGAGGAAGGAGTTGTTTATTTCAGGCCATCTCCGGAAGTTCACAGAAAAAATATTCTGAAGCCAGCAGTGAGCGGGGAATTCAAGGAAAGGGACGTGATCTCTGAAATCTTTGATGCAGCTTCAAACAGGGGCTTTGAATTATGTGCCTGGACTGTCTGCCTGCACAACAGGAGACTGTCCGACCTCCATCCAGAGCTTTCAGTAATCGACCCTTACGGCACAAGAAACAGAAACTACATCTGTCCCAGCATTCCTGAATCTGCTGAATACATTTCATCGCTTGCGGAAGATCAGCTGAAACGCGGGATGAATCGAGTTCAGCTGGAAGCTGCATGCTTTCCTAACGGACTAATGCACGGTGATCACCATGAAGTTTTTGGAGTTCCAGTAAGCCCGGTGGCTTCGTACGCCTATGCGATGTGCTACTGCAAAAACTGCCGTAAAGTTGGGGAGGAGCTAGGGGTGGACCTGGACAGAATCTCCAGGTGGAGCAGGAGGATTATTGACATCAGCGTATCCGAAGCATTTGATGAACGTGGGGGAGATCTTGCATACATCAAGGATGAGAAAGAATTTGCTGAGCTTGCCCTTCTAAAGGAGACGATAGTCAGACGGCTCCATGGGACAATCAGGGACAGGCTGGCTGATAGTGGCCTTGAGGGGAAATTGGAGATTGTCACAGGCAGCGAGACTTATGCCAACGAAGGATACAACCTCACGAATCTCCCTCCAGGGATTGATGCTATAAGTATCTCAGAGTATTACCCAGATCTCTCCACAATTTTAGAAAATGCAGCCCGCGAAATGAGAAAAATTGAAGGGAACATAGATTTTCGCGTGTCGGTAAGAATAAATCACCCCATGATAACGAAGAGGGGGCAGATCAGGGAGGTCCTGTCTGGGCTGAAAAAACTTGGAGTGAATGGAGTGAATCTTTACAACTATGGGTGGACGCCTGCTTTTCTGCTTGAAGAACTGCGAGACTCGCTGAATTAATCAGAATACATATCAGATCCTGACGAGGCTTCCGCCCTTGATCACAGTCGCTGGAACAAGATTCCACCTGGAAACCTTTGGAACGCTGTAGGAATCGTACAGGGTCCTCTCATCAGTGTCGACTGAAAAGACTGCCAGATCGCCCTTCGCTCCAGGCCTGAGAGTGCCTATCTTCCCAGATCTTCCAAGTATTTTCGCCGGGGTATCGGTTACAGCCCTGACAATATCGGCGATCTCAAGTCCAAGCAGCTTCATCTTGGACATTGTGGTTGGAAGGTCAAATACCGGTCCGCCGGTGTTCTTGGACCACAGGTCTGTGCTAATTGTATCTATTTTGAGTCCTTCTGACAGTGCTTTATCTGCAACACTCCATGAAAAACTTCCGCTTCCGTGACCCAGATCCAGATGTATACCTTTCCTGGCAAGGGAAAAGAACTCCTCGTGTATGTTACTGTCCCCGTCCAGTATTCCGTCGATTCTCCCAGCATGCCCATTGTAATAGTTATGGAAAGCATGAGTAATCACATCACCTTTCTTCAGAAATCTCAGGGATTCGGGCATATGGTGATTCTCAACCATGAGTGTTACCCTGTTTCTTTGGGCAAATCCGGCCGCTTTCCTGAGGCTCTCCGGGCCTCTGTGTGCCCACTTGATTCCTGCTATCACCTCACTGTGGTCAGGTATGCAGTCCAGTGTGCGGTTCTCGTTCGTGAAATATGAAGAATACTTCTCCCCTTCCCCGTAGATTAGGGCCGGCCAATCCTGCCCAGTTCTTTCAGGCGGATATTCAATCATCCCAAGAGACTCAATGTTCAGAAAAGCCATGATATCAACATTGCTCTGCTCTATCACGTATTTCTTGAACGCCGGAAATGTCAGTTCCCCAGTTGAGCCGGCATCAACAACGGTCGTGCTCCCCTTTCCAAGGCAATTGAAGTCAGCGTTCATTCCAAGACCTGGAGTGATTTGCTCAGCTGCATGTGTGTGAATATCTACTAGTCCGGGAACGACAAGTTTTCCTTCAGCGTCGATGACTTTATCTGAACCCATAACTGGCAGATGCTCGCCTATGTCCTCCACTACTCCGCCGGATATCTTTATGTCACAGGCATAATCTATTCCCTGTGTTGTGTCCACTATTCTGCCTCCCCTGACAAGGATTGATGAGTTCACTTCCAACCGGTCTACATGACTGCTGTGAAGGTGTAAAACTTGCGGCAAGGGCTGATGGAATTATATACGTCAAAAGCCATGGGCAGGAACAGGTGTGCTACTGACTTGCAGGCTCAACTCGACCACATTGCACGGATATGGAACAGCAGATACCGATTGGACTGGGTTACTCAGGAGGTCCTCAAGAACAAGTTTTTCGAGTCGGAATTCGTCAGCATTGTAGGCCCCGTGATAAACGAGAAATCGTTTTCCCTGGGCTGCACCAGATCTGCCCCGTTTCATTACGACAGTGATGCCGGCACTGGTTGGATCCTCTGGATCGGGTATGAGGACAAGGATGCTGCCGGAGAGCTTTTGGAAACTCAAATGGATGCGTTCAGGAGAGCTGGATGCAGTTCAGTGTTCTATTCATGCTTCACGCCTGGTTATTTCCTTCCCGGGGTGGATGCTGACAATTACCCCTTCCTCTTCGATTTCCTGGTTGAACACAACTTCGTCCCGCAATCGGAGGCAATAGCGATGTACCTTGACCTTGATGATTACAGAGCGTCGTCAATTGCACAACCGCATGGGTATGAGGTTCGGCCAGCAGAAGAGTCCCACTCAAAGCAACTGCTTGACTTCATAAGTGAGAATTTTGCTTCGGACTGGTATTTCAGGGCCGAGAATGTATTGGAAAAAGGTGAAGCAGAACAGGTTTACATTGCCTTGGAAGGAGGAAAAATTCTGGGCTATTCGATGTTCTCCGGAAGCGAAGGGTCCCAATGGTTTGCACCTGGTGAAAGATTTGGTCCTTTCGGGGTCGCAGATGAGTTCAGAGGGCGTGGCATCGGTTCAGCACTTCTGGCCAAGACACTTGAGGCGATGAAGGGAAGGGGGATAAAGACTGCATATTTCCTCTGGACTGATGAAAAGGCGGCAAGGCTTTACAGAAGATTTGGCTTCCGAGAGAAGAGAAGATTCACAATAATGAAGCGCGAGCTTTGATGCTCCGTTACCTTTTGGATGAAAAATTTAATTGAATCCTCAGATACCCTGACAATATGTATCAGATGCTGAAGGAGATTTCTGAGGACAGGGAAGCTCTCCTGGATACGATGGAAAAGGCGGCAGACTGCGTTCAACAGGCATCTGACCTGCTGA
>JBJKRS010000090.1:0-8530 GCA_046704525.1 Thermoplasmataceae archaeon | reverse complement strand
GTCTTAAAGCCGTCAAATCAGTCTGTAGACAACTAGGTCAGTTCAGTCACCCGCAAATATCCATAATTTAGCTGTTATATAATGATTGACAAATTGCAGGAAATATGTTCATGCAGTTCGGAACGGGCTTCATCTGGAACTCCTGTGGAGAATGCATGGATGGAAAAAGGAAAGGAAGCAAACACTTTTCATTTCAAGGAATCCATCTCGCACATCCCTGATTTTTGAATGAAACTTTTATACGAATTCAAAATTATGAATCTGATAACATGGCTAGCACAGATTTTTTGGCAAAATATCTCAGTAAGGCAGACGAGAAACTGGGATTTGAAGAAGCAGACGCACACTGCGATTTTCCATGCGGGATATATGATCCTCATCTGGCCCAGCTTTCAGCTCTGACCGTAGTCAGGATGGCGGATCTCATAAACGGGCTTCCGAAGCCAGACCCCAAGAACCCGGGAGAGCTTCTGGACTATGCCCATGACATGGCGAGAGCCGTGGAAATAAAGGAGAAGCACGGAGAGCTTTGCAAGCACGAGATCAGGATCCTCTGGGGGGACTATATAAAGCCGGACCACGTTTCCAAGCACCCGGACCTTCACCAGATAGTGTTTAACATAATGAAATACGGTTCCAAGGCAAGGCAGGAGCCTGACAGGGAAGCTGCTATGAACCTTCTGTCTGAAGTTAACAAGTTCGCGGAAATCTTCTGGGAAACCAAGGGTGTCAAGACAAAGAGAGTCAAGGCGCCTTACGAACCAAAGGAAGAAGTAGTATACCCAGACCTATGATCAGATTGCCGGTGCTTATTTTTCGAGTCACCGGAAGAAGCATGGAACCGTACGCCAGAGATGGCGACTACGCGGTTTCCATGAGGATTTTTTTCTCCATAAAGGTGGGAGACGTGGTTGTCTTCAAGAACCCTGGAAACGACATGACAATGATCAAAAGAGTCTCGTCCGAGAGATCGGGAGCGTCTGGAAAGGAGTATTTCCTTGAAGGGGACAACAAGGCAAGAAGCAGTGACAGCAGGTCCTTCGGCTATATCGGCAGAGAACACATCATTGCAAAGGTTTTGTTTGTGGCTCGCCATGGGAGGAATGACTCATCCGGCAGCAAGTCCAGAGGCGCTGGCCCGTTATGACTGATACTCATTCCCCTGAGCCTTTTTGAAATTTTTCCTGTACTTCAGGTAGGACACTGCGACAATGAGGACAAGTGTAGCAATTATGGTACCGCCCAGTACGTCCCAGTAATTGTTGGAAACGCCCGCGAAAAAGAGCCATGGACCACTATTGAGCTTGAGACTTGATCCGATGACTGCAACAAGCTCAAAGACAGCGGCGGTGACGGCAAAAATGGCGGATACGGACGTCAGGGTTATGTTGTACCATATCTTTTTTGCAGGGTCGTCCGAAGCCCAAGCATAAGCACGGTTCATGGCATAGCCGTCAGTAGTGTCCAGAAGGGTCATGCCGAGTGTGAATAGAGCGGGAAATATCAGAAGGACCCAAATTGGAACGGCAAGAAGGGATACTGCAAGTACGGCGGAAATCGACAGAACCAAGACCTCGGACGCAGTGTCGAAGCCAAGGCCGAACAGCACCCCGATTGGATAGAGGTAATACTGGTTCTTGACTGACTTGAACACACTCCTGAAGATCCTGCTCAGAATCCCCATGCCGGAAATTGCATCGTTCAAATTCACGGAGCCAGTGGCTTTCTGCTTCCTGTAAAGATGCCTGAGCCCAAAAATAATTGTAATGTTGATTGCTGCCATGATGAAAAGGAATCCTGCGCTTATGAGCGGGCCTATCACACTCCCAACCATCTTTATGGTCGCGAACCTCTCAATCACGAACCGGGTGGAAAGCATCAGTATGACAGACAATAGAATTACTATGGTCGAGTGGCCAAGGCTGAAGAACATACCTGTGAATTGAGACTTCTTCCCTTCGTTCATCAATTTACGCGTGGAAGTGTCTATGGCTGCAATATGGTCTGCGTCTATCGCGTGCCTGAGTCCGAATAAGAGCGATAGGAGCCCTAGATAGACAAAATTTGTGGATATTATGCTGGCAGGGGCCAGTGAGGAGCTCAAACTGCCGGAAGAGCTGACAGAAAGCACCGCGACTCCGGCAAACATGATGCCAATAAGGCCAAGATTGATCACGTAAAAGAAAAACAGGCTCCGGTCAAGTTGGGGTAACTTGTGGCCATTGCCTGAACTAGACATATTTACGCAATGCAACATCCTATACATAATTTGATAACTGCAGAGCCAGAAGGGAAGACTGGCCGACGGTACTCATTGCATGCCGGATAGTCAGGTTACACGGGTGAACCCGTTTATGTCCTGCCGGATTATATGTAATGTTGCTTGCAAACACGGTCAAGCAAGGGTTTTCACCGAACATGGAAACACTAATTAGTCCTAGGCCAATTCACTGCCATGCCCGGCGATCTGAGAATTACCAAGAATATTGAAGTTGCAGGAAAGAAATACAGTTATTACTCACTGCCAGAACTTGAAAGGAAAGGTTACAAGATATCCCGGCTTCCACGCTCAATCAGGATCGTACTAGAATCCCTTATCAGAAACATGGACGGCAAGGCTGTCAGGGAGAAGGATGTTGAAAACCTTCTCAACTGGAACTCCAAGAACCCGGGAAAGGAAGAGATACCATTCAAGGTATCCAGGGTGGTTATGCAGGATTTCACCGGAGTTCCGGCCGTTGTGGATCTGGCTGCCCTCAGGGATTCTGCAAAGAAACTCGGAAAGGACCCCTCAATCATACAGCCCCAGGTCCCCGTGGACCTCGTTATAGACCATTCAGTGCAGGTGGATTTCTTCGGTACCCCAACCGCCATAGAGATGAACACAGAGAAGGAGTTCGAGAGGAACAAGGAGAGATATCTCTTCCTCAAGTGGGCACAGAACTCATTCGAAAACCTGAGGATCGTTCCACCTTCTGTGGGCATTGTGCATCAGGTAAACCTCGAGTACCTTGGAAAAGTGGTGATGAGTGCAGAGAAGGACGGAGAAACATATGCCTTCCCTGATACACTTGTTGGTACGGATTCCCACACGACCATGATAAATGGGCTTGGTATTGTAGGCTGGGGAGTCGGTGGCATAGAAGCCGAGGCTGCCATGCTCGATCAGCCTGTAACGATCCTCACGCCTGAAGTCGTGGGAGTCAACCTTCACGGAAAGCTGAAACCCGGAGTTACGGCCACGGATCTGGTACTTACCCTGACCGAATTGCTGAGAAGAAACAAGGTAGTCGGGAAATTCGTTGAATTCTATGGTGAGGGCGTGTCAAATCTCCCTCTGCCTGACAGGGCAACCCTGTCAAACATGTGCCCGGAATATGGTGCCACACTTGCCCTTTTCCCAGTGGACGACGAGACGCTCAAGTACCTCAGGACAACTGGGAGAAGCGATGAACAGGTTGAGCTTGTGGAAAAATACCTGAAGGCCCAGAATCTTTTTGGCTCTCCAAAAAGTCTGGATTACAGCCAGGTTATAGATCTTGATCTGAGCTCGGTGACACCCACTGTTGCAGGACCCAAGCTTCCAAACCAGAAAGTTGCGATGCACAGCATCGGAGACAGCTTCCTCAATTTCCTTGAAGGCTCGCAGGAGCTCCAGATGATGGACAATGGAGGCAGGAGCGGAAGCGTCTCACTCAGAAGCTCTCCTGTAAGCGTAAAAGGTGAAGACACGACAATCTCAGATGGAGATGTCGTTATAGCAGCAATAACCAGCTGCACAAACACAAGCAACCCACAGGTCATGGTGGCTGCGGGACTTCTCGCTAAAAATGCGGTGGAAAAGGGCCTGAAGGTCAACCCCAAGGTCAAGACGAGCCTGGCACCCGGCTCACGGGTTGTTTCGGATTATCTGGCGAAATCAGGCCTTCAGAAATACCTGGATCAACTGGGCTTCTATCTGGTCGGGTACGGATGCACTACATGCATAGGCAACAGTGGCCCTCTTGATGAAAACATCGAGAAGGCGATAGTGGACAACCAGCTCAGCGCTGCGGCGGTTCTGTCCGGAAACAGGAACTTCGAGGCAAGGATACACAGGAATGTCAGGGCAAATTACCTGATGTCTCCGCCGCTTGTGGTGGCGTTCGCACTGGCAGGGAGTGTTGCCAGGAATCTGGAGAAGGAACCCCTAGGAACAGACAGTGAAGGGAAAGAGGTTTACCTGAAGGACATCTGGCCATCCGACGAGGACATATCAAAGGTCGTTAACAACTCGATAAATGTGCAGATGTACAGGGAAAAATACGGAGATCTTGACTCGTACAACAAGAAGTGGACCGATCTCAAGGCCCCCAGCGGAGTAACCTATGACTGGGACGACTCAAGCACTTACATAAGGAACCCGCCATTCTTTGACGGGTTCTCCCCTGACAAATTCGTGGAATTGACAGAGATCAAGGACGCCAAGCCGCTTCTGATCCTGGGCGACTCCGTCACTACCGACCACATCTCGCCTGCGGGTGCAATTTCCACGGCAAGCCCAGCTGGGAAGTACCTCATGGAGCACGGAGTCGATCCCAAGGACTTCAACTCCTTCGGCTCGCGCAGGGGCAACCACGAGGTAATGATGAGGGGCACCTTCGGAAACAACAGGATAAAGAACACTATGGTCGACAAGGAGGGCGGTTTCACAAGACACCTTCCTGACGGTGAAGAAATGAGCGTCTATGACGCCGCGATGAAGTACGGTGAGGATGGCTCCAGGCTCGTGGTATTTGCCGGAATAGAATACGGGACAGGCAGCTCAAGGGACTGGGCAGCGAAGGGCACACTCCTTCTCGGAGTACAGGCAGTCGTCGCCAAGGGGTACGAGAGAATACACAGGAGCAACCTGATTGGAATGGGAGTGCTTCCACTGCAGTTCAAGGAAGGACAGGGATTTGGAAAGCTGGACTCTGACGAGAACAAAGGCTACACAATCAGGATAACCGGAAAACTGGAGCCTGGTGCGGAGGCCGAGCTGATGTATACAGCCAAAGGCGGGAGCAGCAAGTCCGTGAAGCTGGACATCAGGCTGGATACTCCCATTGAAGTTGAGTACTTCAGGAGCGGTGGCATCCTTCAGTATGTTCTCAGGAAGATAATTGGAAGCTGATTCCGCAAAGGCTGCGAAATACGAAATATCAAGCTTAACCATTTAAACAACCACTATATTTACTGTACCTACATATGTATGTTACCGCCCCGCCAGGGACTGTAGAACTGGCCAAGCTGCTCATACCGGAGGGCGAGTATGAGAAGCTTGCAGGCCTTGGATTCAATTCGTACGGCGAGTCAAAATCCATGACCATACTCCAGTTCCTTCGTGACCTGGACTGGATATACATTTCATACGAGGAGTCCGAGGTCCTTTCCCTCAAGCCAACTCAGCTTGGGCTTGACGTTTTTGAAAGGGGGCTTGAAGTAGACCAGAAAGAGGGAATTGGCGAACTAATAGACCACATCAAGAAGTACCTTGAAGCATACCTTACTGACGGGCCCAATGTTGCCGATGTAATGCTCGAGCTGGCAGACTACTACCTGAAGTCGGGGAACTACACTCGTGCCATTGACCTGGGATCTGACCTGATCACACTGGGCAATGAGCATCATGACCCCAGAATCCTGGGGCGGGCCCACGATATTTATGGTGCAATCAACCTTTACAGGCAGGATATAGATTTTGCACAGAACCATTTTGAGAAATCCGTCATGTACGGTGGTCAGTGCAATGACCTGGAGACTGTGGCCAAGGGGCACATGGGCCTCGGGTCTGTCAATGGTTACAGGCAGAAATTCAACGACTCTATCGAGAACTTCGAGAAGGCATTCCTGCTCTTCAAGGAAGTGGGGGACGAAACAGGCATAAACCAGGTGAAGCTCAACGAGGCCTTCACTTACGCCAATATGGGAGATCTTGGCGTATTCTTCAAGATGAACCATGAGGCCATATCCTTCTTTGAGTCTGTCAACGACAGGCACAAGCTTCAGTATTGCTACGTCAATGAATCCACTGTCCTGCTCAGCCTTGGAAGAATCGATGAGGCAATCGAGAGTATTGTCGAGGCACACGAGCTCGCCAAAGAGGTTGGAAACAAGCGCATACTCCACATGTCCGGCCTGAACATTGCAAGGATCTATGTTCTAACCAAGAGGCCAGGGGAGGCCTATGAGTATATTGTACAAGCGCACGAGTACTTCAGGAAGAACTTCGACACAAATTCCGTGGGCGCCTGCCAGGACCTGCTTGCTTCATACTTCCTTGCCATGAAGGACGTCGAGTCTGCCAGGGAACACCTTGAGAGAATGGAAAGGAACTTCGAGATCAAGAAGAACAAGCGTGGGATCGTTGACGGGTTCTCCTACTTCATAAGGACCATGAAGACCTATTCCTACAGCAAGAAGGAAGTGGACGGAATGATCAAAGACCTCAGGAAAAAGCTCTTGGATAACGATTTCAAAGATATGTTTGAAGAAAGTCTCAATGAAGAAGGAATTTTATAACAAAAAACAAGAATTGTTGAGGGTATTTTAAAGATTTAATCCACGCAGTAGGAACCGCCAGTCATGACGAACTTCAGCTTCTGCTTGGGTATTTCGATCTCTTCTATCATTTTCAGTTTTCCACTCATAGCTATCATCCCACAGACCTGTTCCGGACTAATGTTTCTTGCGTGACACTCAATGGGTTCTTTATATGGTTACACAGGCTGTACACCTACATTATGTAGGTGATAATTTTTAATGCTTCACAGATTCCTTTTCCACGAAGAGGAAGCAATGAAATGGGGTATTTCAGTTATGAGTACAAGCGCATTGTTCACGCAGCTTAAGTAATTTTTTTGCAGGTTTAAATGTATGTAACTCTGCACTCCTGGCAGGGTAATTTTTTGGTTCCGCATCGATTTCCGAAATTTTTCATGCATTTTGTTCATGGCCAGATTATACTGCAAAGTTATCAGGGAGCGCGAGTAAAGTATTTTATTCCGAGGGGCGCTCATCTGTTGCATGGATGAAGATGTATCATCTGCGCTCAAACAACTGGAAAAGGACAATGTAGGTTTTTTACAGTTACAGTTTACTGACATACTTGGTGCTGTGAAGACTGTCACCGTGCCAAAGAACCGCTTTGAAAGCGCCCTGTCTGAGGGGGTCGTTTTCGATGGCAGTTCAGTAGCTGGATATGCACAAATTGAAGAGTCTGACATGAGGGCAATGCCGGACCTTGCCACTTACACAGTCCTTCCTGACGGGAACGGCATAGCAAGGACAGCGAGGTACATCTGCAGGATCCAGAATTCCGACGGAACGAGGTTCAGCGGTGATCCACGGTATGTTCTTGAAAGCGTGGTGGAGAGGCTGCACAAGAAGAAGATGGACTTCTTTGTCGGGCCCGAGTTTGAATTCTTTGTATTCAGGAGGGACGAAAAGGGGAACCCCACCACAATGCCGGGCGATTATGGCGGTTATTTCGACAACACTCCTCTAGACGCCGCCAACGAGATAAGACAGGCCATACTGATGCAGCTCCACAATATGGGCTACCAGCCTGAAGCGGCTCACCATGAGGTAGCATACGGCCAGCATGAAATAGACCTGAGATATTCGCGTGCAATAGTGATGGCAGACAGGGTTGCAATGCTCAAGAACATCATAAAGAACGTGGCCCAGAAGCACGGAATGTATGCCACATTCATGCCGAAACCAATCAATGGAGTGAACGGCTCAGGGATGCACGTTCACCAGAGCATTATGAACATGGACGAGACTTCAAACCTTTTCTATGAGGAAAAGGAGAAATACGGCATAAGTGAACTTGGAATGCACTACCTTGGAGGCATCCTGGAGAACATCACACAGGGATCGGCAATTCTGGCGTCTTGGGTGAATTCCTACAAGAGGCTCATTCCCGGTTATGAGGCGCCGGTCTACATTTCATGGGCAAACAAGAACAGAACCGCACTGGTAAGAGTACCGGCCGGCGTCGGAATGAGGAAAAGAATGGAGCTCCGGTGCCCTGATTCTGCCGGAAATCCGTACCTCCAGTTTGCAATAATGCTTGGAATGGGGCTAGACGGTATAGAGAGGAAGCTTGACCCTCCTGATCCGGTGGAAAAGGATATTTTCCACATGGGCAAGAAGGAACGGGAGACCCACAAGATCGACTCGATGCCTGAGAGCCTTGGGGAGGCCCTCCATCATTTCAGGAACAGCCGCCTGATGAAGGACATACTGGGAGAGCACATATTCAACAATTTCATAACAGTGAAGCAGAGAGAGTGGGACGCCTTTAGGTCTCATGTGACAGAATGGGAGATCAACAGGTACCTTCCCATACTCTGATTTTTTTACTCCGACAATTCTCTCAGCCTCTTTCTCTTTTTCTCCCTTCTGACAGAAAGCACATACATTCCAACAAATGCTATTCCGCATGGAAGAAGGACGAAGCCGAATACGGTCAGTCCCAATGCTGCAATCCCAACATCACCAA
>JBJKRS010000089.1:0-7559 GCA_046704525.1 Thermoplasmataceae archaeon | reverse complement strand
CCCAGGTAGAAATCTGTGTAGTCGACGTCCGAGTCCACTCCGATCATCCTGTACTGCGCCGCGGAAATGATGTCATTCTTGGCGAGGATTACAGACTTAAGTCCCGCCCACCTGGCGAATTCGCTCTCGAATCCGTCAGCTGCGATGACCATCTTTGCCCTGACCTCTTCCATGAAACCGTTGTGCCTGACATGTGCACCAACGACTTTTCCGTTTTCCTTTATAACAGACATTGCGGGTGATTTCACCCACACATCAGCACCCTCCGCTGCTGCAAGAGCTGCGATATGCTTGTCAAACTTATCCCTTTCAACGACAAAACCGACCTCATTGCCAGCCTTGTCAGCTGTCAGCGTAATTGGCCTATTTTCAGAAGGGCCGTAGATTCTCGCACCCTTCACTTCATCAGATACCCAGTGAGGATCGGGCTTGATGTCCATCTCTGGCATCCAGGTTTTGGATATCCCCTCTCCGCACCTGACCGGTGACCCAATGTCGGGCCTCTTCTCAATAAGAAGGGTCTTGAGGCCATGCCTCGCTGAGAACCGTGCAGCCGAGCTGCCAGCCGGACCGGCTCCAACCACCAGCACATCATACTGTTGCATGGAACCACTCCGCAGAAATAGCGCCTGTGGGGCATCCAACTACACAGAAGGAACACTCTATGCACTTGTTCTCGTGGATTTCGATGACCGTGTCATCCATGAATATCGCATCCGTCGGGCACATTCCAACACATGCTCCGCAGTAGTTACATAGACTCCTGTCTACGTCCATTTCTGTCTTCAGCTTTATTTCTGCCATTTAAACACTCATCCTTTCCTTTGCTAAGTTTTTAGGTTTACCATGACTGATCTGCCAATCAGCCACTTCGTTCTAAATGGTCTTAAGTATAATTGCTTTTTGTTGTCGTCTGACACAATAATCCGCTATTATGTGCGGGTGCAGAAAGCACTGGCCCTTCGTGCACCATGACAATCTTTTCCCATTGCGTGAACCCTGGGCTTCAGTTTCCCGAAGGGTTCCTCCAGCTTCATGGTGAGAACTATCGCAATATACATAACCCATTATAGGGATATTCCGACATGGTGGAAGAAGAGGACTGCTCTCAGCTTCGATCAAACAGGGAATCATACGGGCTCCTTGTTGCTTCGGCCGTTCTTTTTGAAACTGTTCTTCTCTTCTACCTCAACAGGAGCGTACCACTATGGTCATCTCCCGAGAAGGCCCTGGCCATAGACCTTGCAGGATACTTTGCATTCGCCCTTTTGATACCGCTTCCATTTTCCAGCATATTCAGGCTCAAGTCTTCACCTGGCCTGGGAAAGAGAAAGAGGAATCCAATTTCCCAGGTCGCCGCAATGTTCATGACCGTTTTGTTCTTCTATATCCAGCCTCCATTCAATGGCAACCTGTTCAACTCTGGACCTGCATTCTGGGATAACGTGACAATGTCGGCCATTGTTGCCGGGCTTGTAGCCCTGTACGCCTTCACGAGCTTTTACTGGATCCTGGGACTGCATAGCGGGAGGCGCACTAGTTCAACAAACCGCGACAGTTCCTGGAAGTTCCTTTCCTGCTTCGGGGCTTTAATGATTGGGGCGGCGCTTGTTTCCGTGAGTGTCGCACTGCCCTACATATACGTGGAGCATATCGAGCCACAGGGGTACGGGGTTGACAACCTTTTCCCGGGCTCTTATCAGGCATACCCTCTCAACGCCGAAGTTCCCGGAACAATCTATGGCAACATAACAAGCACAAACGGAGTCGCTGTGTATGTTATCACCTCCCAGGTCTGGGGAACCCTGACTAGTTCCACTGGATTCAATGCCTCAAATAACGTCACCCAGGTCTCTTCAATCCTGAGCGACAACATATACAACTCGGGATGGTCGAAGACTGTATCATTCAACCTGACCGTTAAAGCGGGAAAATACTGGATAGTCTCCTATAATGGCGAAGAGAACGTTACAACATCAAACGTGAGAATACAGGACCTGACATTCCATTACCATTGACAGGGAAAGTTCATGGAAGGAAAAGTGTCCGACTGTTCAGGTTGAATAACTGTACACCCAGTAGAACTGCATGCCCCAGTACCTGATATCCCGTGAGTCCTCCGGTGTAATGCGCCTCAGTTCGTCCTCATCCAGGAAGTTCTTCACAATCTCAAATTTCTTACCATCCTGTACATTACTCAGCTGGTAAGTGTTCCCATCCGGGTCTGTCCTGCTGATGGGAGTCGAGGAGCCGTCTACGTACCTGTTGTCAAGCATCACTACTCTTGAGCCTCCGGGGAGCCTCTTGCCCAGTGTGCACAGATAGTCGTACATCCTCTTCCTCTCCACATGCGAGATCCAGTATCCAAGGAAGGCAGCGTTGAAATCCCCCTCGACTTCCTGCAGTGAATAGGTGTCGTCCAGCGACAGTATTACGTTCTCCTTGTCAGAGGTCCTTCTCATTGCTATTTCCAGCATCTCAGGGCTCGTGTCTATTCCATGCACGGATTCCGCAACACTGGAAAGCAGCGCTGTCCAGTAGCCGCTGCCGCACGCTATTTCGAGGACTCTTTTGCCTGAGAGCTCCGAAAGCACTATTCCCTCCATCTTCCTGAGGTCGTCCTGCCTCTCTGGTTTCTCATAGAGGAGGTCATAGTCGCGTGATCTCAGCGAATAGTATTTCTTTAGGGTCGCATCATTTGCATTGGTCATGATCTGGCCTTCCGGGGAGTCCTGCTGCGAGTCTTTCCGTTGCCGGATCGTTTCTGCTTTGCATAGAATTCACAGTATCTGCTGATCAGGCAGTCCTCGCATCTTGGCCCGATGGGCTTGCAGACTTTCTTTCCGAATTCGACCAGAGTCGGGTTGAAACCCAGCCAGAATTCCTCCGGTATGATCTTCCTGAGCCTTTCCTCGGTCTCGTCCGGGTTTTTTGTGGATGCCCAACCCACCCTGTTGCTGATCCTGTGAACATGAGTGTCAACAGCAATTGCAGGGATCTTCATTGCATCGGCAAGCACAACATTTGCAGTTTTCCTGCCGATTCCCGGGATTGTCATCATGTCCTCTATGCTTTCCGGGACCTCTCCCCCAAACTGCTCCTTGATGATTCTTGCTGCGTTAATAACTCGCTCTGCCTTTACCCTTGCAAAGCCCACCTTTGATATGGCCTCGTATACATCATCGTACGACGCCTCTGATAAACCGTTGCAGTCTGCATACCTGTCATGCAGCCTTCTTGCTGCGGGGTCTGTAACCTCATCCTTTGTCCTGTGCGACATGATTGTGGTTATGAGAACCCAGAACGGGTCGGAGAACTCGAAATGGTGCGGTGGGCTCTGCTTCCTTATGAGATCGTAAATCTCAGGAAACAGTTCCCTTGCCTTCTTGATATTCATCTTGGATTTCCTCTGCGGAATATTCGCCAATTTCCCTGTACTCGAGCTTCACTCTTGACAGGACAGAGCGGACAACTGCGTCTGCCAGCCTTGCATTTGTGATTACCGGTATTCCTCTCTGCACAGCCATCCTCCGGATCCTGAAGCCGTCCCTGATGGACCCGGACTGGAATGTGGGGGTGTTGATTATCAGTGAAAGATGCTCCTCCCTTATGATATTGCTCATCTTTGGGTCACGAATGTCATCAAGCCTGTACACCGTGGTGTTTTCGATTCCCTCTTCGCTGAGCGCGGATGAGGTTCCAGGTGTGGCGTATATCTTGACCCCCGAGGAGGACAGTTTCCTGCATATCTCTTTAACTACAGGCTTGTCCCTGTCGTTTACAGAGACCAGGACCGGGCGCCTGAGATCCATCCTGGGGCCCATGATTATTGCAGCTTTCATCAGGGCCTCATCCCTGCCTGTGTCCTCTGCCATGGCCTCGCCGGTGGATTTCATCTCTGGCCCAAGTATTATGTCAAGGTCCTGAAACCTGTTGAATGGGAATATGGGAACCTTTACAAAGTAGGATTTCGGAGCAGCATCAGCTGCCGAGATACTGTCGCCAAGCATTGCATCCACAGCTACCGAAACCCAGTCAATACCCGCTGCCTTGGACACAAAAGGCAGAGATCTGGATGACCTTGCATTGAGCTCGATAACGAAGATGTCGTCGTCGCGGGCGGCAAGCTGGAGGTTGGACACTCCACAGAGGCGGAAGCTGGACGAAAGCAGGCTGACTATTTTCCTGATCCTTTCCTCAAGTGGCCTGGAAACGACGTCCGGCCCCAGTATCATTGTGGCATCTCCCGAATGTGTCCCTGCCTCTTCAATGTGGGAAGATATTCCGCAAATGGCTGTTCCTCCAGGCCAGGATATGAAGTCGACGTCAATTTCGCGGGCTGATTCCACATATCTGCTTATCAGCACCGGGTACCCCGGCCTCTCCCTGAAGAGCTCCCTGACCCTGGTCTTGAGTTCCTCGTAACTGTAGACAATGTCCATTGCCCGCCCCCCTATGATGAAGCTTGAGCGCACTATCACAGGGAGGTCTATGAGCGGGACTTTCTCCTCCACTTCGTTCTCGTTTGCGACGGAGACAAAATCTGGCTGCCTGATTCCCATGGACTTCAGGCGTTCGGCAAAGGTAGAGCGGTTCTCAATGGCGTCTATGTCAGAGGGTTTTGTGCCGAGTATCACTCCTTCGCCGAAAATGTCTGAGATCTTGGACGCAAGGTTCTGGCCGGTCTGACCGGAAAACTGTATTATCAGCCCCTTAGGTTTCTCCCGTGCTATAACGTTGGCGACATGCTCCAGTGTCACAGGCTCGAAGTACAGGAAATCCGAGACGTCAAAGTCTGTTGAAACAGTCTCAGGGTTGCTGTTTAGCATGATGGTCGTGTATCCCCTGGAACGGAGAGTCTGCACTGCCTTCACTGAGCCGTAGTCGAATTCGAGCCCCTGTGATATCCTGTTCGGGCCAGATCCGATGACCATTACCTTCTCGGTGGACGAGCTTGAGTCCGTGAAATCCCCGAATTCCTCGTAAGTGGAGTACAGGTACGGCGTTTCAGCCCTGAACTCTCCCGAGCATGTGTCTATTGCCTTGTACACGGGAAGTATTCCATTCTCGAGCCTGTGCTTAGTGATCCTTGCCTCCGGAAGCCTGGTGAATGCACCGATCTGGGCATCAGATATGCCAAGTTCCTTGAGCTCCCTGGTGTTGGCAGGCATCACACCTATCTCCAGGGACTGCAAGGAAGAGACTATGTTGTTGAGCTTGTTGATGAAGTAAGGGTCGTACTGGGAAAGGGACGCCACCTCGTCCACTGTGTAGTTCCTGAACAGTGCCTCAAGTATTGCGTAGAGCTTCAGGTCAGTGGGCTTCATGAGGAGTTCCCTGAGCTTGTC
Source organism: Thermoplasmataceae archaeon (assembly GCA_046704525.1). Classification (GTDB taxonomy): domain Archaea; phylum Thermoplasmatota; class Thermoplasmata; order Thermoplasmatales; family Thermoplasmataceae. The sequence goes on along the minus strand of JBJKRS010000089.1, from coordinate 2,211 downwards.
ATCCTTGAAGAACAGCCTGATCCTGACCGATTCCGGAGTGTCAAGTGAAGCTATTGCCTTCATCATGGCTTCCTCGAAAGTCCTGCCTATGCCCATCACTTCGCCGATTGACTTCATCTGGACACCGATTCTCCTCTCGACCGAGAACTTGTCAAATGGCCAGCGGGGTATCTTCACAGTTACATAGTCCAGTGATGGCTCGAAGGCCGCCGATGTGTTGCGGGTGATTGGATTCGCTATTTCGGTGAGGTTGTAGCCCACGGCAATTTTCGTTGCGATCCTCGCTATGGGGTATCCGCTTGCCTTGGATGCCAGGGCTGAGGACCTAGAGGTCCTTGGGTTGACTTCCACTACATAGTAATCCCCTGTTTTCTGGTCCAGCGCGAACTGGATGTTGCACGCTCCCCTTATTCCAAGGGCGGAGATCACCTTCCTGGCAGAATCCCTGAGGAAGTGGTATTCCTTGTCTGTGAGTGTCTGCGACGGGGTTACAACAATGCTCTCCCCAGTGTGTACCCCCATGGGGTCAAGGTTCTCCATGTTGCATATTATGATGCAGTTGCCGGCGTTATCCCTCACCACCTCGTACTCAAGCTCCTTTAGCCCTTCTATTGACTTCTCCACTTCCAGGGTACCGTCCTCGAAGTCCGAGAAGTAAGATTCTGCAACCTCCACCAACTTCTCTTTGGATTCAATTATTGATCCGCTGAGCCCGCCCAGGGAGAAAGATGTCCTGAGTATCACCGGAAATGTCGGTATCTCGCCAATCCTCTTCCTGAAATTGTCCGCCTTGAGTTCACGGGATTCAGGTATGGGCTCTCCGAGCTCACTGACAAGGGCATGGAACTTGAGCCTGTCTTCAGCCTTCTCTATTGTGTCTATTGATGTGCCAAGTATCTGGACCCCATATTTCTTGAGGATCCCCCTGTTGTGGAGTTCCACTGCAAGGTTAAGGGCAGTTTGGCCGCCCATTGTGGCCAGTATGGAATCGATGCCTTCCTTTTCTATTATGGAGCAAACCGCATCTGCAGTCATTGGCTCTATATAGATCCGGTCTGCCACACTCCGGTCGGTCTGTATTGTAGCCGGGTTGGAGTTGAGGAGGACAGTCCGTATGCCTTCCTCCCTGAGGGAAAGGCATGCCTGAGAGCCTGCATAGTCGAATTCTGCTGCCTGCCCTACGATAACGGGCCCTGATCCTATGACCAGGACGTTCTTCACCTCAGGCTTTCTTGGCATAGTAATCCTCCGTCCTCTGCCTGATCAAGTCGAAGAACCAGCCGCTGTCATGTGGCCCGGGAGAAGCTTCGGGGTGATACTGCACAGAGAATACAGGTCTATCCTGATGGATTGCCATCTCCACAGTCCTGTCGTTTGCATCCCACTGGGTTGCCCGGAGAGGGGTGTTCGCCAGGGAATCCTCATTGACGGCGTAACCGTGGTTGTGGGTCGTGATCCAGAGCTTCTCGCCATCGGTCACGGCATGGTTTGACCCCCTGTGGCCGTAGGCCATCTTCTCCGTCTTTGCACCCAGCGCGAGGGAAATCAGCTGATGTCCAAGGCAAACGCCATATACAGGAATGTTGCCAACCGACTCCTTTATGAAATTCCGGACACCTTCCAGGCCCGAATGTGTCGGGTCCCCGGGTCCGTTTGAAATGAAAACGGCCGCATACTTTCCAGTGGCTCCTGAGAAATCAAAGTTATAGGGGACTACATCAAGCGGGGCAAAAGAGCTGATCCTCTCCACCAGGCTGCGTTTGGCGCCAACATCTATGAACATGAACTTCTTTGTGCCGCTTCCCTTGACCGCGTACACTTCTGGCGTGCTTGTCTCGCCGACCAGGTCGCGTGCCATGGGATCGGGCCATTCTGACGGGAAAGATGCGTCGTCGGTTATCCATGCCTTCATGACTCCATTTTCCCTGATTTTCTTGACAAGGAATCGAGTGTCCACACCATCTATGCCGGGAACCCGGGAGTCCTTGAGGAACCTGTCAAACCTCAGGCCTGGTTCTCCTGCGCCAAGGGTTGAGTGGGCATCCTTTGTCACAAGAGCCTCCACCTGTACCCTTCCCGATTCCCTCTGGCCCTCGTCAAAGTTGTAGTTGGCTATGGTTGGTGAGGCAAAGATAAGGATCTGTCCCCTGTAAGAGGGGTCGGTAATTGATTCCATATATCCGGTCATGGAGGTTGTGAACACTATCTCCC
>JBJKRS010000088.1:0-13551 GCA_046704525.1 Thermoplasmataceae archaeon | reverse complement strand
ATATCACTCAGCGGAGTCTTCATCAGCATAGCCTGGACGACTTCTATCCTTTACTTCATAACGACATACATACTTCACGAGAGCCTGATATACCTGATTCCGATCATTCTCTTCGTTATCCTGATGTCGCTGGGCAATGACTACTCTGTTTTCATCATATCGAGGGTCAAGGAGGAGGGAAGAGTGCATTCCGGCGAGGAGGGAATAGCAAGAGGCATGGTCGGCTCAGGAAAGGTTGTCACTTCCCTTGGGCTCATCCTGGCTGCATCCCTTGGTGCTCTGGCTTTCATCCCGGTTGGATTCCTCCAGCAGCTCGGAATAGCTTTCATCATCTCACTGGTTTTGGACACCTTCGTGATCAGGACACTGTACTTCCCCGCCATGCTGCGACTCTTGACCAGGGGTGCGAAGGAGGCTGCTGCTTGAGCATGCGAAAGGTTTAGAATCGATGCATGATGAAAGCACAGAATGGACGCGGTTGACAAGAAGATCATACTTAGCCTGCTCAGAAACGCGCGCACCCCGCAAAGGCGAATTGCAGAGGATGTTGGAATTTCTGCCCAGTCGATGAATTACAGGATTGCCAGGCTGAAGGAATCCGGCGTTATAAGGAGGATTGCCCTGAGGGTCAGCCCAAGCTTCTACGGCCGAAGGAGCGGTTTTGCAGCTTTCAGGAATGACGCCTACGATTCTGATGCAGTGGTTTCCAAGTTCAAGTGCCTGGAGGAGGTGACCATTTACGAATTTGCAGCGGACAGCGACAAAGACGTGATGGAACGCATACAGCAAGCGGCACTGGCTGTGGGTGAGCCCGTTATGACCTATATTCCCGAGAACAGGGAAGCGAAGATGCGAATAGGTGAGATAGACAGGCGCATCATCGACACTCTGCGAGAAGACCCAACCATCAATGTGTCCGAGATGGCCAAGAAACTATTCCAGCCTGTCAATTACATCAGGAGGAGGCTCGACCTACTGGAGAAGAACAGGATGGTTGCAGTGATAGCCGAAATCGATCTCACAAAAATAGACGCTGTGCTTTACTCCATAATTTCAAGGAACCTCAATGCCCTGCTTCCCGTGGCACCCGGCCAGACAATCTTTGTCATTGCGGACCGCGAAAACGGCATACTTGTCTGTTATTCCGACGACCTGAAGAACGCGAGGGATTCGATAAACAGGATGAAGAAATCGGATCCTGGAGCGGAAGTGATGGTAGTTTACGAGTATGAGTTCAGGAGCTGAGCCCTGAGGACCGCAATTCTTTAAGTATATCGCAGGCAATTGTCCCGAGTAATGAAAAGAGAGATAGACCGGAGCGTTTTCACCATGTTCAGGAAAAGCACCATGCTCCTGACTGCATCGTTCGCACCCATACTCATTTACCTCCTGCTTTACGACGGCCTCTTCCTCAAGCAGGTCACTTCTGGAAGCAACAATACCAAGCTGTTCTGGGCGCAGGCTTATCCCATACCATTCATTGTTGTCACAGTCCTCATTGCAACAATCTGGCTTGTCATGTATTACACCGGGAGAACAATGAGGAGAGATTCTGTGGCCATGTTCCTGGGAAGAGAGTCCAGACAGGGGATGTCCCTGGGTGAATACAGGGAAGGAATATACAGGATAAGGAAAGCCTACAACGAGCATTTCAGGTAAATCTGCCGTTTGCCTTAGTTATTATAACGCCACAGAGTCTACGGGTGCGGGAAGGCAGATTTCTGGATTCCGCAGGCAGGATATTGGCATGTCTGAGAATGAAACAGGCGGAAAGCGCTTCATAGGTCTGCTCGGCCAGAACACTTCGTTCATATCTGCATTCAATATAGCACAGGTATGCCTCACCTGGTTCGTCTTCTTCTATACCAGGTCAGCAGTGGATGTGGGCCTGGTGGCCATAGTTGAATCCGTCATGGTGCTGCTTGTATCCCTGCCCATCGGGACCATGGTGGACAGGCTCAACAAGGGGATGCTACTGGTTGTCTCAGGGACTACAGGGTTTGCGGTTTTCCTGTTCCTTTCCGTATATGCGTATTTCCTTCCCTTCGAGCTCACTGTGGTGCTGGTCCTTTCAGCCCTTTGGGGAGCAAGCAGGGAGATTTCAAGATCCGCGAGCCTTTCAGCACTTCCTGACCTGGTCGAGAACATGCCTCTTTCACGTGCAAACGGGATATTCAGGGCATTTAGCAGCACCATGGGGTCTGTGTCCAACGCGCTTGCAGGAGGGCTGATCGTCACACTGGGAATAATTTCTGGCTTTCTGTTCAGCGCAGGTGCATACCTTCTTTCCGCAATCTTTGCAGCAGTTACCATATTCCCTTTCCTGAAGAAAAGAAAGTCAGGTGAAGATGAGGAGCATAACGAGCCCGGAAGAATGATTGCAGACCTGAAGGAGGGCTTCAGGTGGCTCACAGGCAGAAGGGGCTTTTTCTTGCTCACTGTTTCGGCAACGTTCTTCAATTTCTTCATGGAAATGGCGGTAACGTTCTTTGTCATTTATGTTGCAGTGGGGCTCGATGCTTCACCTTTCATATTCGGGATTGTGCTGTCTGCTTATGCTGTGGGCGACGTCTCCGGGTCTCTCTTTGCCGGCAGGGTGGACCTTCTTCGGCATTCAGGAAAGATAAATGTCGTTCTTTACGGTGGAGTACCCGGGGCGTGCATACTTCTACTTGGCCTCGTCCCCCTGGTGTGGGTAGCCATTCTGTTCACGTTCATCGCCGGGTTCTGCCTAGGAATTTCGATCAACCTGTGGCTTACATCTGCTCACAACATAGTGCCGCCTGACATGCGGGGCAGGTATTTCGCACTGGACGGTGTGCTTTCGTCAATTTCACCCGCTGCCATTGCGGCAGGCGCATTTGTCGTGTCTGCAATCGGAATAGTCAACGACTTCATACTCTCCGGTGCTCTGATGCTGGTTTCAACCGCAGTATTTTCAGGGATGCGCAGCCTCTGGACCCTTGACGGAAGATCCAAGGGCCACCTGGAGTATTCCTTGAAGCTTTGAATCGTGACACGGTTACCCGGGTGTCCAGCATGCCCCAGCCTTGTCGCTGTACCAAGCATTGACGTATTGACCGGATGAAATTTTGTTGCACACGAAATTCTTGTCGCAGTAGTCGCAGACCTCCTCGTTACCAATGACCCAACCTGTGCCCGGATTCATGTCTGTCTTGAGCTCGACCATTTCCTCTGAAAGCCCCTGCGTCAAGGTATCAAAACTGTTGCTGTTGCACTGGTTGCATCCGGAACTGCACGGGTAAGGCTCGAGCGTGAAGAACGGCCCGCTGTCTCCTGACACTGTGTCGTGGTAATCGCAGAACTGGACGCATGAGCTGTCCTTCCCAAGGGTGGCAGTAATGCCCTGCGGGAGGAAGATGTTGTAAGCGCCCTGTCCCTTGAGGTCCTGGACTTTTCCGGACGATATCCAGCCCGTGAGTGCTTTTCCCACATCCTTCTCAGAAAGTGATGGAGGCGGATCCTGCTCCAAAATGACGTGGGAAGATAACTTACCCGTTCCGACATTGTACTGGCTCAGTTCCCCTGAATAAGATGCGCTTGATTCTATGTCCTCGACTGCCCTGTTCAGCAAGTCTACCCACTTGTTCCCTTTCCAGGATGAGCCCCAGAAGACGTTAACCCACTGGTATCCATCCTTCCACACAGGTCCTCCCTGGTACTTGGCCAGGTCGCCACCCTGCTTTGAGGCGCCAGCCGCTTGCTGTGAAAAATCAACCCGGTGCCCGCATGGTTCTGAATAATGCCAGATTGACGACTTGGAGAGTCCTGACGCGCGTACTCCAACATGCCTGAAACTGTCAATAGCTCTGCCGCATTCCGGGCAGCTGCCGGTATTTTCGCAAAACGGGCATCTTCCTGTTACCATGGGAAAACTAACTGAAGAGCCGGATAATAAGATTATGGTACGGATGGGGCATTCAACTTGCGCCAAGTGTCAAGCTTACCTCAGGACCTCAGGCGGAAGCCCTCCCTCACTGCCCCCACTGTTGACGCAGCAGGCCCACCAATAAAACTCCCTCAACATGGTTTCTTCATCCACTTCAGCAGCGGAGAGTTGTCTGGAAGTGTAATCCTCCCGTAACACAGCCAAGTCACACTGAATGTCCAGGACATTCTCGGGAACGAATGCTTCCACTCCGTATGCCGAGCGGCACCAGAACCACCTGGTGTGGCGCCCTTTGTTTCCTGGACAGGACCTTATCCCTTTCTCCTCTGGACACTATCATTGGTATCGGAAAATTCGGAGCGTACGAAGTTGTTGCAACCTTCTCACCCGCTTTCTTCTCAGCCTTCTCGATTTTCAGAAACTTATCCTTAAGCTGCTCTATCTGCTGCGTGTCAAGATCACCAAGTGCCTTCTGTATGAAGCTTGCGTACATCTTGATGCCACGCGAGAGAAGTTCTCTTCCTGAATGCCTCACTGTTCAGCAGCATGAAATCATCCAATCCCGGGAACAGCTAAACCTGCCCTTATCTGGTCCAGGTACTGGTAGAGACATCCACAGGAGTTGCAGACTTTTGTTTCAGTTTCTTGGGGGGTCTGATGTACCACTTAGGGCACATTTTATAAAAGATGGGCAAGTGATCAACATAGGAGCTTGTGCTTTCATGGACGAAGTGGATTTTTCAGGTGTGACATTACGGAGATCATCTCTTACCAAACCCCAGTTCGATGACGGCCTGGGAGTCTTTGCAAACCGTGATTTCAAAGCCGGAGAAGTTGTAATATCGTGGAGGCTTGAATCTCTCAGCCAATAGGAATATGAAGCACTGCCGGAACGGGAGAGGACACTGTTCACCCACAACAGGGAGGGGCAGATTTACCTATATCCCGAGCCTGAAAGGCATGTCAACAGGTCCTCAAATCCAAACGTAATGCCAGACTTCCATCTGAATGCTAACGTAGCAACAAGGGCTATAAAGGCAGTAGAGGAGATCACTATACCGGCTGACTCTATCGAGGATTTCTGAAGTTCATGGACCCGGGACGCATGTCACCCAGATGTCCAAGTACATGGGTCCGAGCAGATCCAGTTTGTATCATTAAGACTCCAGATGATTTTAGACGAGGTCTCCACCAGCTTGCCAGAACCAGGCGAACTATCAAAGCTATTCTGGGAGCATCTTTCAGAGGAAGACCATGCCGCCAGTCAGACTCCTGCCTTAAAATCTCCAGGATCAAGGCAGTTCAGCGTCTCCACTTCCATTTCTTCGTTCCGTAGATATGCTGAAGTGACTTTCTTATGATTAGGAGATTCACCTGGCCATAACCTGTATTGATAAGACCTTCCTCGCAACAATGAAGAATGCAAGAATTAAATGCAGTGTAGTACTACATATCAATGCCTACCTACGTTTTCTTCGTAAGGGTTACAGACAAGGGAAAAGCAAGCATGGTCGAAGTGAGGAACAAGATGGAGGAGATGGCAGACTTCATACGGAAGCATGACGGAGCGTTGAAGATGTCTCTCGCGACCTTTGGAAACGTTGATTACATGGAGATAGTGGATCTTCCCGGAGACGACCTGGCAATGAAATTCTCCAAGCTTGGCACGAGCAACGGATTGCTTAGCATAGAGACTGTGAAGGCCTTCATTGAAGATGAGATGGGCTCATTTATCTGAATCCTTCCGGATGGGTTGCAGAAGGTCCAATGTAGTAGCAGCATGCGCTTCCCTCCGCTTTTTCTCATATCGGGAGCTCAGTGCCTGCTGACGATTCAAGGCCTGGATTAGCAGGCCACCCTGATTTTTCCACACCGCCCGGTTATGGCAGGCATCCATGGTTCGATGACAGTCTTACAGAACCAGGATGTTCATGCCCCATTTCAGCGGGATTCGAATATATTATAACATGTATGGATAGATTTTTAAGCAAGGTTAGTAGTATAACTATAGGCAGATCCTTGCATCAGCAACAAAGCGGTTAAACTGGCTGTTGACAGTTGCCGTAATGACCGTTGTGTTGTCGGATTGGGAGCGGAGCCGGGCTGCAAAACTCTACCCGGAACTGAAAATCTGGTATGGAGAAGTATCGGTATGGAAGATGAGTACGTGGCGATTGAGACCACTGATAGGGGGCCTGGAACGGGAGTGCTAGGGTTCATAAGGCGAGAAGTTGACCTGTGGAGCCTGATTTCAATACTTTCCCTTTTCGTGCCAATTGCCTCCATTTTCTTCCCGGATATTGATGACACTTTCGCGCTCCTGACCACATTCGCCATCCTGATCACCAGTGGCGCCATACGAACGTCAGAGAACAGGATGAATCAGCAGCCGGAAACAACCCAGGATACTGAATACACGGACCTGAACAACGATGTGCTCAACCATCTTATGACTTCCTACCGCGTGTATCTTAGAAACAAGTTCGCAGCTGAAGGACACTCGGAAAGTGATATAAATGCAGCAATACAAAGGAAAGCGGTCCAGATTGCCAATACCATCGAGAAGGCTATCAACACAGGGATTCAGGAGACGGCCATCAATTTCATGGAAAATGGCCTTTCCCAGAGCGGAATTTATTTCCAGTCCCCTTATACCGGCAAGAAGTACGCATTCGTTTTCGGGACTCCGGATGAAGTGCTAGCCCAGTTCGTCCATGATGATTACCAGCCTCTGTTGAAGGATTCGGGTCGGTCTATACTTAATGCTCTGCAGATGGATGCAGCTTCCGACTCACCCGCCCTGAGGGAAGTTGAAGCAAGGCCTTTCAAAGATTAGGTTTCACATATTAATTGACCGGCCGCATTTTTCCTTATGTGCCAATTCTGCATCCTTTCTGGGGATGATGAAAAGTGTACTTGCGTTTGCTCCACATTCAGGGAGGAAGAGGTTTTGTGAAAAGTGCGGCCACAGGATAAGAAACGCAAATTCACCATCTTGAGGCTAATTGCCCATTCCAAGTGAGCAATGAGGATGCGGGGTCATGCAGCGGCTAACACTGGAGTGGGTTAATGCTGTCTGGAGAGGCAAGCCTGCACCCCATGGCCGAAGATGCTGGCCAGTGGATCTCAGTATCTCTCAGTTCTTGCGGTCTTCAGCCTCAGCTACTACGCAATACACTCCACCGGTCCCCTGTCAAGCGTTTCACTAAAGGATACAATAGGGTTAATGGCAAACCATCTCTTTTCCCTTCGACTCAACTTAATCCCTGCTGGCCTTAAGGACTCCTTCCGGGTCCAGCAACTCTACACTTGTACCGGGCATAAGCTTCGCGGCCTTCCTGGCTTGATACAACCTCTCTTCACTTGGAGGAAGGGGGATATCCATAACTGGAGCTACGCCGTATAATTCCTCAACAGGAGTTGACCTTGCGGGAATGAGTGCGAGCTCTTAGTGGGCTTTCCCTCCCGATATTCTGGTCATTATTCACGCATCCATGGGATCAGGGGGAAAGATCATTGAAAACACGAACGTGGAGAGCAACGGGACATCTCCCCTTTACAAATACAGACTTGATTCCTCAACTTTCCAGACATTTTACGGCAATTATACAGCAAACCAGTCTGGCAGCCCTGGTCTTTCCAGTGCATCCATTGCTCATAGCATCATGCTTACGAATGAGTACCAGTTCAGGCCACTCTGTGTGGGAGACCATATCCTGTGGATTACGAGTGAGAGGTACACCGCCACGGTTGGAAACAGCAGCAGAAATGTTACGTTCAATATCTCGATTCCTCCCGCCGTAATCCATGCTGAGCCGCCATTCTTTGTGAACGCGTACAAACAAGTGGCTTACGATTCGCTATACGGGATCGGAAACCTCATGCACTTCAGTGCATTAGCTGCTGTCCTGTTGCCGGGATTCTATCTGTTTGACCTGATCCTTGTCCTCATCATTGCTTTGGACATTTACCTTGAGTACAGATACTTCCGGAAAATATGGAACATGAGGAGTAAAAATCGACCTCCTACAGGCACCGGTGAAATTGGCTGAAAGACCTGCTTTAGAACAGACTGTCCTTTGGCAGTTCATCCGCTTCAGAACCATCTGCCATTTTTGCACCCGGATCAGACTGAGATGCGTGGATATTTGCGATTCAGATCGGACACCTTATTGCTGTGCTCAAAAGTGGATTTCATGATGAAGCGCAACAATTATATCCACACTTGAAGTGTTTCTCACTATGTTTGTCCCTATTAGCAGAAAACTTTTCCGGTGGGGCACTCCGGACCCTCAGTCTGACTGGATGATGTTCGGTCATCTGTTGGTAAGGCACGAGGGATGTATCCTTTTTGATCCACCGCTTGTACCGGCATTGCTTGAGTCTGCATCCAGGCTGGGCAGAATCGAGGCCGTTGTTCTGACAACACTTGACCACTCCAGGGCAGCTGCTCACATTGTCAGGAAGACTGGCGCAAAACTGTACCTTCCTGACCAGCAGGCTTCTGATGTCGATCCAATGTCCCTCCGCATCCAGCAGGAAGTGCCCGAACACATCAGATACATGGAAGGGAGGTTGCTGGACCTGCAGGCATTCAGGCTGAAAGTCAGCGGGAACCGTGACATTGGGATGCCCAGCATGAATGAATTTGCTTTCCTCACCGGCAACAAGGAGCTTGTTGTGGGAGATTTCGTTTCTGCATCAGCTGAAGGCCTAGTCCTGGTTGCGCCTGAATGGTTTCCATCAGACAAACCTCTAGTTCCCTACGAAGAAGGAAGGATCAAGTTCAAGGAACTCGTGAGGAAAACTGGGGCGCTTTCCCTGCTTCCCTCCCATGGGCATATGCTGCTCAAGAACCTGCAAGAGGCAGCAAACAGGCTGTAGCTGGTTGTTACCCAAGGAATAGATGCTCCACAGCTTGGCCGTTATCCGAAGAATTTGGGGCGACTGCTCAGAAGAGCTGGGAGATGAAGCCCCATTTTAGGCTTCCCCTGGACTTTCTCCCCAAGCTGCCTGACCAGTTCACTTTCCCTGAAACGGAACTGGGTGCCATTTTCCCTTAGGGTAACTTAAAGTTCGCCTGCTTCCGCTTACCTTTCCCAAGGAAGATAATGACAGGAATCCATCTTTTGCTGGCATACATTATTCTCTTCTGCATTTTAATCTCCCTTTCATCCACGCTGCTTATAAATCCTTGCGACGTGAGCCGAGCCTGGAGTCTCGTCAATGTCTTTTCCTCTTCAGCCAGTATGCTGACCCGATTATAGCAATGGAAGCCACTGTACCTCCAGCAATGTAGTAGTAGTCCACAGCTGGCAGCCCTCCCGATTTTGCCTGCTGCTTCGACAGGGTTGCATTTACAGCCTTTCCTTCGCCAGGGGAAACAGTGAAATTGCTGTAGAAAGTGATATATCCGTTCGAAGACACCTCGACACTATAGTTTCCAGAAGGAACCGCAAGACTGAATGATCCGTTATTAACTGGGACTGAAATGCCGTTTACTGTTACATTGGCAAGAACAGGAGAAACAGTTCCATTAATATACGCATAATGGAAGTAGGCGATCTCGACAGTTGCATTTCCCCCGTCAATGGTTTTGCTCCCTGAACCAGTATTGCTGTAGTAAAGGGTCGTGTTGATTATTTTGTAATTAACAGTTGTGCCATTGAGCACCTCAAGAGAATAGCTGCTTCCTGAAACAGTGTGAGAGGTTCCGTTTACTGAAATTGTCCATGTCGATCCTGGAGGCAGCCCCAACTCAATGAACTTTAGGCTGAAGTACGGCTCATAGGTTGTGTTGTTTGAGAAACCACTGCCACTATAGCTGTAATTTCCCGAGGTTCCGCCCCCCCTGTAATTGCTCACCTTGCCTACTGAGAAACTGTATGTCTGGTAAGTGCCGTTTGATATGCTGAACGAGATCGTGGATTCAGTTGAGTACTTGGGTATCCCGTTGAAGGTTACGGACCAAAGTGTTCCCTGGCGCAGCCCCTTTTCACTGAATACTGCCAAGGGCCTCTCCCACTGGTAGTTTAGCGGATAATAGTCGTAAAGTCCCGAAATTACAAGGTATGGAGAGTCGGATATACCGTCCGAGCCGATTATGTTCTGGCCAGGCCCGGATTTCAGATCCAATCCCGTGCTGGCAGACCAGTAATTTCCGCCTACTGGGTAAGAGGAGTTGAAGTAGTAGCCTGTGCTGGAATAAATGTATACCGGAGTCAGCGGATAATCAAAGAAGTTGTTGTGATATACCAAAAGGCCACTGTCTCCATCGATGAAGAAGAGATACTTGGCAGTGTCATTGACATAATTTCCAGAAACTGTAACGTTATTTGCGACATCAATGAAGAAAGCATAGTAAACATCTGAAATAGTGTTGTTGAAAGCTGAGACATTAGTGTCACTGTAAATGTATATGCCTGTCTGGTTCCCTTTGCCAAAGATCCAGTTATTGGAAACAGTGCTGTATGATGCTGAGACCTCAATGGAAGTGCCAGAGCTTGTAGAACCTGCGGCAAGGTAGTTTCCGGAAATAACCACTTTATTCCCTGCTGACACGTAAATTCCCATTGGGTACTGGGAAGGTCCCTGTGCAATGGTGTTGCCTGTAATGGAAAGGTTGTTGGAGATCCCGGTGAAATGTATCCCGTATGGCTCTGTTGGAGAGCCAGTGATGTTGATGTAATTCCCAGAAACAGTGGTGTTTGAAACCTGGAGACCGTACTCATAATTCCCGATGCCGTAAAGATAAGATGGAGAACCGCTTACATTGAGATACATGGTGTTGCCCTCAATCCGGTCATTGATTCCGCTGAATGTGATTCCAATGTCAGGATTGCTGCCTGAGCTCAGTTTCATGTAATTGTCTGTGATTGTGGAGTTCGAAAATTTCACTCCCTGGGATGTGATGCCAGTCGCTCCTGAAGAATTCAGCATTAGATTGTTGTGTGCTATAACATCGCCATCGGGCAATGCCCCTCCTGTGGAATATGAGACAGCAATGCCACTTATGATGCCCGTTGTGATGTTGACTGTGTTACCTGATATGGTGTAGTTTGGCCCGTCTGCAGTGATTCCGTTGTAGGAATAAGTGCTCGTGCCATTGTATAGTGTCAGGGAATTGCCTGTGAAACTTGCATTACCATAGTTGAGAGCAATCGGGGATACTGCATTTCCATTTGCATTGAAAGTGAAGTTGTTATCGGAGATCAGGCCCTCGCCGATCATCTGGAAAGGAGTACTCGATGGGGATGTTATATTCCCGCTGACTGAATTGCCAGAAAAGGTAGTGTTGTGAATTGGGTAAGAGGTAGTTCCCGAAAGGGTCACGCCGATGTTGGGGAGGTCATTCACCTTGATGCTGTTGCCTGACATAATTGTGTAATTGGAACTTGATGCCACTGCGACTTCGGCGCCAGATGCCCAAATGTGAGAATCCATCAACTTTGAGTCATTTGCACCTATCAGCACACCCGAAAGGACAATATCCGCCCTCACCGAGTCATTGAATGCAGTAATTCCGTATGAAGAGTGGGACACATAAAACCCACTAGACGTCGAATATCCCAGCCCGAGCAGCATACCTGAAATGCCGAATGCAGATGGAACCGCAACGGTGTCTGATATGTTTACGTCATGCGTATAATTCTCCAGATAAACTCCAATTCCAGAGAAGTACAGGTTAAGCCCCTGGATCTTGTCCATTGAAGTATTATTCAGCCTTAAGTCAGCGAGGGAGTAATTTCCCCCATACACAAATGCATTTCTGAACGTAACCCCAGTGGTGTTGAGAATTGAGACCAAAGGCTGTGGGTTGGAATTGTTGTAAATTGAGTATCCTTCTCCGTTGAAGACGGTATTGGCGTGGAGTACGGTAAGGGTGCCGTTTATGCTTCCAGTCATATTGTAATAACTACCGCTTTCCGTTATTACATGAGATCCGGTTCCTTTCCATTCAATGCTGCCTGATGGCATGATCGTAACGTTTCCGTTGAATTCAAGGGGAGAGAAAGTTTCATGACCGAAACTGGCTGGATTATCCGTCATCCCAAGATGAAGTCCCAGAGCTGAACCGGAAGTCAGGAGCATTAGAGAAGCGAGGAAAAAAGTGAAAAGAGCACCTTTCATAAAGACCAATCAAAGTTAACTTTTATATCAATGTTTGTATGCCTTACATTCGATAATTACAATTCTCAGTAGAGTGATAGCACACATTCCATTGAGCATGAAGATAGTCAGATATGGAAGTGCAGGGATTAGTGACTTGTTGGCAAAGCTTCCATCAGGCCATTCTCAAGAGAAATTTGATAATAAAAAATGCGGAGGGCCGGATTCGAACCGGCGAACCCCTACGGGAATGGACCCTGAATCCATCGCCTTTGACCTAGCTCGACAACCTCCGCAGGTAGATGTGGGATTATCCTGTAATATATGAAACATACTGAATTTTTAAGGAGAGTGATGAAAGTGTCTTTCTCTCAGTTTGCATTGTGGGAGAACATAGGATAGTACTGGCATGAAATATTTTCAGTCAATAATTGTAAATAACGGTAAATAACGCTTGAAGGTAAATTTATATTGGAACTTCTCAATATTTTGTTCAAACCCAGTAAATGACGGTTTATATTACACATTTGAGTAGTATCATATGGCAGTACAAAAGCCTGAAAAGAAGGAAGAGACGGAAGTACATCTAACCATAAGCAAGGAGATTAGAAAGGATAGGAGATAGATAGAATTTAGACTAACAGAGATGGATAGGATAGTAGCCACGCTATAAATCATTATTATGGTGATTGTACGTATCAATATTGGCAGCACCAGCGGGGCAGTATACACAGTATATTCAACCTAACTAACACTCCCGGGGACTTTTGGCATCAGCTATATTGCTTTTTGGGTTTACAAGTTCGTGGCCAAGTCTATAAAGAAATGTCCCCTTAAGCATTTCTAAGTGCACAACATGTCGTGGGATTTCAAGGAAAAAGAGAAGCAATTAATGGATCTGTATGCTCAAGGCAAGTTTGACGAAGCATGCAGGGTCGCAGAGGATTCTCTGGGCAAGTTTCCAGCAAAGGCGGGCATACTCTACTATTACGCGTACTGCAATAGAAACCTGGCCGGAGACAAGGAAGGAGCAATCGCTCTCATGGAAGAAGCGGCCAGAAATGGATACTGGGCTGATCCAAAACAGCTTCTTGAGGAACCAGATCTTTCTGATTTGCATGATAATACAAGATTTCTGGCTATCTTGAAAGAATACTCCGAGCTGGCAGGGGAATTCAGAAAGAGGCCCACTCCGCTCATTAGGATTCTTGAACCTTCTGGCCATGAGACCGATTCATCCGAGCCTGTACCTTTGATTATTGCCCTTCACGGGAATAACCAATCGGCAGATGATGCAGCTGAGGAGTGGAAATTTATGACCGAATCTGGTTGGCTGGTAGCAATTCCACAATCTAGCCAGGCTCTTGTTTCAGGTGCACATGTATGGAATGAGTTCTCCATTGCAATTCCAGAGTTAGAAGCACACTACAAGCACTTGAGAGATAAGTACAGGATAGATGTCCACAAATCGATCATTGCCGGATTTTCGATGGGGGGTGCGCTTGCGTCAAAACTTTGCTTTGATCAGATTA
>JBJKRS010000087.1:0-10090 GCA_046704525.1 Thermoplasmataceae archaeon | reverse complement strand
CCGAAGACATATTCATGGAGTAAGTCGAGGCGAATGACCTCCCTTACAACATTGTCAGCGAGGAACTGGGCGAGCGGAACCGGGGCTACGGAGCCAATCTTATCGTGGATCCTGTCGATGGAACTTTCAACGCCATTAACAGGATACCATTCTACTCCATTTCTGTAGCAATAGGAAAAGATGACACGGATTCAGTAACGCATGGCTTCGTGATGAACCTCGGGAACGGAGATGTTTTCCGTGCAGAGAAAGGAAAAGGGGCATACAGGAACAACAGGCAGATCCAGGTTTCCAAGAAGGACAGGCGGGTATACGGCCTCAATCTCTCAGGAGATATAGACCGAGTGTCAAGGAACATTGTCCGTAATGCAAGGAGGTTGCGGATCATGGGGTGCGCCTCGCTGGAAATGTGCCTGGTTGCAAACGGTGCAACAGATATTCTAGCTTACACTGGTAAGAACTCCAAACTCAGGAGTGTAGACGTTGCCGCCGGCGCCCTTATCGTCAGGGAGGCTGGAGGGACGGTTGTCGATGGCGACGGGGAACACTTCAACGCAAAGAATGAGGTTCTTACAAGGTTCAATATGATAGCTGCAAGCAGCAAGCAGGTTCTGGAAGGTATACTATGAAAGTCGGGTTCGTCATAAAGAAAGATTGCGACAGGTGCGCCCTGGTTGTCAAGAAAATAGAGGAGATGCTTCCCAGTGACTGGACTACGGTCTATGACGAGGAGACTTCGAAGTACCTTGAAGGAAACCACGAGAAACTCGAGAACTTCTCTGCAGATGTAATAATCACCGTTGGCGGTGATGGAACGGTCCTGAGGACAATCAACTTCAGTGACATACCGATTCTCGGTGTTAACATGGGCAAGCTTGGGTTCCTCAGTGAAGTCGAGATAGGCGAGGTGGAAAAGTCGATATACAAACTTGTCCGGGGTGACTATAAAATTGACGAAACAGAGCGAATCAAGGTGGTGGTGAACGGCAATGAAGTGCACCACTGCACCAACGAGGTGGTAATCCACACCAGCAGGGTCTCTAAAATCAGGAAATTCGGCCTCTATGTGAGCGGCACTTTCATAGATAATGTGGCATCTGACGGGATAATCGTTTCCACTCCCATCGGATCAACATCATATGCCTACAGCACTGGGGGCCCAATACTCTCACCCGGAATTAACGCGATGGTTCTAACATATATTGCGCCTTTTGCAATCAAGATAAGGCCCATGGTCATATCTGAAAAGGAAGAAATATCGGTTAAGCTCAGGGGGAAGGAACAGGACTGCGTCCTCATTTTTGACGGGCATACAGAGTACCCTGTCACCTCGGATGACGACATAAGGATCATGGTGTCAGAGAAGAAGGCAAGGTTCGTGACACTTGGGTCCTTCTACGAAAGGATGAGAAGGAAACTGCTTAAGAATGTGGTCAATTAGAAAGCGCACATTGAGGATGATCCTGGAAGCATCAATGGACTCGTACCCCAACGAGTTCGGGGCCCTTCTGAGAGCCGAGGACAACCTGATCTATGAAATAGCCATCATGCCAGGAACAATCGGAGGGGATCACCATACAATATTCCAGCTGTACAACAAGCCCATTGATTTCAGCATTGTAGGGTCGGTGCACTCCCATCCATCAGGTGTCACAGAGCCATCAGACGCTGACCTGAATATGTTTTCAAACAGCGGGCCAATACATATTATCGTAGGGTTCCCCTACATGCTGGAGAATTTTTCCGCCTATGACAGAAAAGGGAGAAAGGTTGACCTGAAAGTGGTATGAATTAAAGCTCCCTTCCTGTCTTCCCGACATACTTGGATGATGGCCTGATAATCCTGTTTCCGACCATCTGCTCGTTGTAGTGGGCTATCCAGCCAAAGACCCTGGAGGCTGCGAAGAGCGGTGTGTAGAGATCCTGGTCAATGCCCAGCATATGCATTAGTATTGCTGCATAGAAATCCAGATTTGCCGGGACTTTCTTCTTTTCCCACATTCTGGTCTCTATGGCTTCAGCGATCCTGAACATGTGAGAATCGCTGTCCAGTTTCCTGATCTCCTCCTTGACAAACTGCGCCCGCGGGTCCTTAGTCTTATACACGCGGTGGCCGAATCCCATGACCTTTTCCCCTTTTGCCACCATTTCATCCACGAACTTCCTTGCTGAGTCCTCGTCCTTGAAACCAAGGAAGAAGTCAAGTATCTCGGCATTTGCCCCTCCATGCAGGGGCCCCTTGAGTGTTGCAAGAGCTGAAACTATGCTGGACACCGGGTCTGCAAGTGTGGATGCAGTGACTCTCAAAGCGAACGTAGAAGCGTTGAACTCGTGCTCCATATAAAGTATGATGAGTTTGTTGAGGATCCTGGCTTTCTCTGGATCCTTGTTGCCCGTGAAAAGATAGTAGATTCTTTCTGCAAAAGTTCCTTCGCTGTCTTGAAGGATTTCTAGGCCCTTTGCAATTCTGAAGGTATCGGATATCAGCTTCGGGAACTTGGATGCAGTCTCCAGCAGGAGATCCTGGTTACTTTCCGATCTGTAAGGATAAAGTGAAACCATGGACCTCAAGTTCCTCATGACATCCTTCTCTTTCAGTATCTCCATAACCTTGGTAACAGGTCCATCTATTGCGGAGAACCCCTTCAGCTTGGCAGCAAAGTCCTTCTTCTCGGCGTCGGAGGGAAGACGGTCATTGACAATCAGGAAAGCAACATCCCCTGCATCAACTCTGGAAGCGAGCTCAATAGCCTTGTACCCCCTGTAAAGAAGGTTACCTGAATCATCAGTTGTTGCAATTGCAGTCTGGTCAACAACAACTCCGGCAAGTCCCTTGGGGACCTCAATTTCACTCATTTTCCCACTTCCTTGTAATTGAATATCTCGTTATCATCTTTTTCATATTCATCGTATCCTATGATTTCGTAGTACTCTTTCCTCGTCATCAACCGGTTCATGAACCCATTCTGGCTGCCATTTGCCTTCAGGCCCGCATACACGTCATTTGCAGCCTTCAAGCTTGCCCTGAAGGCTGTGAGCGGGAATATTACAATCCTGTATCCAATCTCTCCCAACTCCTTGACAGTGAGAAGAGGGCTCTTGCCGAATTCGGTCATATTCGCAAGCAGCGGGGCGTCGACCTTGGAGGCAAAGCTCCTGAATTCCTGCGCAGACTCAAGTGCCTCGGTGAATATTGCATCTGCGCCGGCGTCAAGGTATTTTTTGGCTCTCGAGATCGCCATGTCCAGGCCCTCAACTGCCCTGGCATCTGTCCTGGCTATGATCATGAAGTCTCTGTTGTGCCTGGCTGAGGCGGCCGCCCTGATCTTTCTGATCATGTCCTCCTCGCGGACAAGTTTTTTTCCGGAGAGGTGTCCACATCTCTTCGGAAGCACCTGATCCTCGAGGTGCATTGCAGCAACACCGGAATCCTCCATCATTCTCGTTGTCCTCACAACATTCATGGTCTCGCCGAACCCCGTGTCGGCGACCACAATCAGCGGGAGTGATGAGACAGAGACAATCCTGCGTGCATCTTCCACTACCTCCGTGAGCGTCGTCATGGAGAGGTCAGGCAGCCCCATGTTTCCTGCTACACCCGATCCTGACATGTAGAGGGCCCTAAATCCTGCCTTCTCTGCCATAAGCGCAGAAACACCGTTGTAAGCGCCAGGTGCGACTACGATCCCACTGCTGAGCAATTGCCTGAGGCCTGATGGCCCACTGTTTCTAACGTCACGCATTATCGACATGGGAAATAACCTCCATCAGTTCAGAAGGGCTTCTCTTTTCAAAGCTCTTGGCGATCTCCACGACATCTTTTGCGAAGTCCGCACCGCCCATCCTTTCCCCTTTCCTCGTCAGGTCCTGCCATGAGTAGGGGCTTCTATGGTGGCCTTTCGGCACATCTATCTCCTTTTCAAATTCCCCTTGGATTGTCTTCACTGTTATCTTGACAGGAAGGTATTCGGGATACATTGAGTCAAAGCGTTCTGTTACCTTGTACCTGGACTTGTCAATGAGGCCTAGAATCTTCTGGTCATTCAGGTACCCGGGGCCGTAAGAATCTGGAACGGGATCCCCGTGCAGGAGGGAGTACGCCACTATGAAAGGCATGCTGTGGTCTGCCGTCTCCTTTGTCTTTGGCCTGAGCTTCTCGGGGTCCTTTATTATGATGGTGTTGGCGACGGTAAAAGTCTCGACTTCCACTCCGGTGATCTCGCCCTTAATCTCTTCCCTGAGCCCGCTGGCAGCTTCTGCCGCGCTCATGGCGTGGTACTCCACCGGGTAATTCTTGATCATGGTCCTCTTGATCCTGTCGGTGTCAAGCTCCAGATCGAATTCGCCAGATACCTGCTTGAAAAAGCCCATCTCTCCCTCGAATTCAGGATAAGGTCCCGTGAATCCACTGTCAGAGAGTAGGGCAGCAAACACGCTGTTTCTCGAGGCATTTGCTGCTGTGCACCCCTTCCACATGCTCAGTTCGCCCGCACGAGTCTGCCGCATGCTTATATTGTTGTTGAGCCCGAGGCTGAGTGTGTTTTCAAACTTGCTTGAGTCCTGGGACAGGAGGTGAGCCAGTCCCGCAGCTGAAGATACTGAGATGTATGTCACATGGTCCCAACCTAGATCCCTGATGGATACTGCGTCAGCAAGGGCGCCTACTACCTGGTACGCCACTCCGATCGCGTCTATGCATTCCTTTCCACCTATTTCCCTGCTCTCTGCCATTGCCAGAATAGGCGGTATGTTATCGGATGGGTGCAGGGCCTCCTTGGATAGGTAAGTGTCATTGTAATCCAGGTACCTTGTCATGCTGCCGTTGATGAAAGCGGCAACATCCGGGGTTGCTTTCTCGTTCCCGAAGAATAGTGTCGCATTCCTGCCACCCTTTGCAGGGAGGAGTGCCTTTCTCATGATCCTCACAGGATCGGAGTTTCTTGCGCCGTAAGCTGCAAAAATGGAATCTGCTATCCTTTTTTTGATCTCATCCTTTACGTCCCCAGGAAACCCCTTTCTCCGAACTGTGTCTGAATGCTGGAAGATCTTCTCTGCAATCCTGTCCATGAAGCATTAATTCAAAAAATGTATAAAAGGGGTTTCGAGGAAATTACAGACTCAAGAGAATGTCAGGTCGATTGAGAGGTCAAATGGTACAGACACTATTATGGAGAAACTGCTCGCCCCGAGGGCTTTGGCAATTTTCCCCATTATATCCGCGAGTTTCCTCACATACTCTCCGAGTATCTTCACAATTCTTGGTGACTTTCCAGAGTTGCTTCCCGCGAACCCCACGAGGGAAAGTAGGTGGGCATAGGCCCTTTCGGGGGCATCATCAACCTCCTGTGAGATCTGGTCAATTTCCCTGCTGAAGTATTCTCTCCAATGTTCATCGGTGGCTGAGATAAGGTCTCTCAGCCTGACTTCTCCTCTCTGAAGCCATTCTTCAAATGACTGGGCAATACTGTCCACGCTGCTCATGTCATGATGTAGGATCAGCTACCATAGTATCATTTCGGATTGCGATCCATGCAAAGCAGTTATTAGGTTCACAACCAATTCTCAAGCCAGGGGTTTCATTGCTCTCAAAAGATGTTATAAATGAGCTTTCGTCAGCTGCTGGACAGGAGAACGTATTCACTGATACCTCGAGGCTTTCTATTTACAGCAGGGGGAGCATAGACTCGGACAGCAGTCTGCCGGAGATAGGCATAAGGGCCACAGGGGAAGACCAGATATCCAGGATAATGAAGGTGGCATACAGGCACTCCATTCCGGTCGTGGCCAGAGGAGGCGGATCAAGCCCGACAGGGGCAGTTGTACCCAGGAAGGGAGGAATAGTCATAGATATGAGGGGAATGAACCGGATCTCCGTGTCAATAGAGAATGGATACGTCGAGGCACAGGCAGGGGCCACGCTCGAGGAAGTGGATGCAGAATGCAGGAGGGCCGGGTTCTTTTTCCCTCCCGATCCCTCGAGCGTGAGTGTTGCCACCGTTGGTGGGGCCATCAACGAGAACTCTGGCGGCATGAGGTGTGCCAGGTTTGGCGTGGTGAAGGACTGGGTCCTGAAACTCAACACAGTGATGCCTGATGGCAGGAAACTGAGCTTTGGAGAATCAACTTACAAGAACAGGGCAGGATATAACATGGTGGGGATCATCGTGGGAAGTGAGGGCACTCTGTGCCTTGTAACAAGTGCAGTCCTCAAGATTATGCCACTTCCTGCAGGCCTTGTGAGGATGGCTGGATTCTTCGATACCCTGGAGGATGCGGGGGAAACAATATTCAGCATCAGGAGGGAAGGAGTTAACCCCTATATACTGGAATTCGCGGACATGGAAGGGATAAAGGCTGCCAACAGCATTCGCGGATGGAATTACCCTGAGGCAGAGGGTGGAATGGTCCTTGTCGATCTTGACATCACTGGAGGGGACAGGGAATCAAGAACGAGAAAGGTCAGGGAGATTTTTGCCCGGAATTCAGCAAGGGAAGTTGTTGTTGCAGAGGATGCCTCCAAAGAGGCAGAGCTCTTTGAAATAAGGAGGATTGCATTTGCAGCTCCAGGGAAGCTGTTCACCGGATTCATTGACGGCGACATAGTGGTCCCGTTGAGCAGGATCAAGGAAGCGATTGTTGAAGTTGCTGCTATCAGGAGCGAGCATGGGGTTTACATCGCAACCTGTGGTCATGCTGGAGACGGAAATCTACATCCGCAGATAGGGGCAGACAGAGATGATACGGATGCATGGAAGAGGGCCCTGGAAGCATCCGACGAGATCAACAGGATGGCAATCAGGCTGGGCGGCTCCATATCCGGTGAGCATGGAATCGGAACGCAGAAGCAGCAACTTCTGGTCGAGCAGTTCAGGGAGAGGGATCAGTCAGATGTCCTTTTCCTGATGAAGGAGGTCAAGAAGGCTTTTGATTCGCGGAATATAATGAACCCTGGAAAATTCGGGTTGGGCGAGGAAGAGACATGAAGGTTGCCCAGACACAGCATTCCAGGCTGGACGAGCTGATGGAGCTTCTTGACAGCGAGAGCAAGAAATGCATAAGCTGTGGTTTCTGCGACTCAGTCTGCCCAACTTATGCCGCGTCAGGCTATGATCCGGTAATAACGGCCAGAGGAAGGGCACAACTTGGAAGAAAGCTCTACGAAGGCTACGAAGAGGGGGCACTCGATGAGGTATCCGTTTCAGACTCATTTTACAGCTGCCTGGGTTGCCATGCATGCGTGCATGTGTGCCCAACAGGGGTGGATGCTGGCAGGGTCAGTGAAATCGGGCGGATGATAGTTGCGTCCTCAGAATCCCTGAAACAGCAGAGGAAGGCAGAGGCAGGCATGATTGTTCACGCAGTGGTGAAATCGGGTAACCCGCTGGGCCTTGCAAAGGAATGCTCAAAATGGGCAGAAGGTCTCGCCTTCAATGATGGTTCAGACACCCTGCTTTACACGGGCAGCATGTATCAGCTCATGGGTTACAGCGCCGGGTTGTCATCAATGAGGAGAAGATTCGGAAACCGGGCGTCTGCATTGGGCTTAGCAATGACTTCACGGTCTGTGACTGCCCTTAGGTTTCTGTCCAGAAGAGCGGTGGACAAAGATATCAATTCAGCTATGGTGGGATCGCTTTTGAGAATCTATCACCTCCTTAGAAACAGTGGAGTTGAGTTTGACTACCTTGGTTCCGACGAGCCGTACCCCGGCACTTTCCTCTACGACCTTGGATATGAAGCGAGTTTCAGGACATATGCACGGAAGGTTTCATCCAAATTCAGGGAAAAGAGATACAGGCAGATAGTAACGGTCGATCCGCACACCCACAGGATGCTGACAGAGATATATCCATTGTATGCCGATATGAGTGGCATTAATGTGAAGTACTACCTGGACCTGATCGACTCCTCTAAGCTTGGAAGAAACGGGAGGAAGATAATGTTCCATGAACCCTGCCTGTTCTCCATGTCTGGTAGTCCCTATGATGGCCCAAAACGAGTATTGGGGAATGTTTCGGATGTGAAGTTGCCATCGAGATCGGGGAAGAGAACTCACTGCTGCGGTGGACCTGTAGAGCTCATAGACGGAGACCTTGCGGCTTCAGTCTCTGAAAAAAGGGCCAGGCAGTTGGAGGAGGCAGAGTGCAACGGCTGCGAAACCGTGACGGCATGCCCTGTTTGCTACTCAAACCTGTCAGGAACTACAGAGGTCAAGGATATTTCGCAGATACTCTCTGAAGCGGTGACTTCGGTTCCGTGATTCGTTATGCAAGGGTCATAATCTATAAAGACGGAATGCATGAATAATTAGTATGGCAAGGATGGCCTGTCCTAAATGTGGGCACCGGGTCGATTCAACCGACTTCATGTGCAACAAATGCGGCTACTTCCTTGGGGACACGGACACGGCGACACAGCAGCAAGTGGAAACATCCACAGCCGAGCCCTGGTCCGAGCAGCCCCAGGAATACTCCACCCAGAATCAGTACCGGGCAGACGATGTCATAAGGATAAACACAAGGGGGAGCCTGTTCAGCATACTCCCCATGGTGGTGCCGGTAGGCATGCTGGCCATACTTTACTACATGATTTTCGTGCTTTCCCTTTCAGTCTACTATTCACTGCCCATTCTCATACTGCTTTTCATCCTTCCCCCGATTACAAGGAGGCTCGCGTTTCCTATCAAATTCAGCGGCAGCGGATTCAGGGTGCCGAAAGCGGGAGGTGAGGTTGTATTCAGGTACAGCAACATTGAGGGGGCAGTTGTAAATGCTCCGGGAGGGGGCATTCAGGAGGTTACTCTCTCTATGCGTGAGGGAACGGGAAATGTCACGCTCGACTTTGACCAGGTGATCTCTCTGAGGCAGTTCCTGGTTCACCTTCAGAGGAACAGAATTCCAATATCAATTTACAGGCAGCAGCTAATGGGCGGGTTTTCCTGAACTGTTAACACATGCTGCTGCATCTGCTTTTCCTCACATGCTCGATGCCAGAAAGATAAACCAGGCAATTATGCAATCATAAATATGGGGATGGGACCGCTGTGATTTGAACACAGGTTACCAACACCCCAAGCTGGTAGGATACCAAGCTACCCCACGGTCCCTTCACGAAAACGGAAGGACTTCATCAATGAGGTCGGTGTGCGAAAGGATCATCCTTCTGCAGCAGTACCGGTCCACGTGCAGATCGTCCAGGGTTTTGACGATCATGTCCTGCGTGGGCTTCTTTCCCCCGGCAGTCATCTCCGAAATCTTCTCCTTGAATTCCTTGTAGTCTGATGCAATGACTCTTCCGCAACTGAAACATCTAACCGGTATAATCATCCAGAATCACCTGTAGGATTTCTGCTTCTTGGAGCGGGCACCCTTACCCTGTGGCTTCTTGGGCATTTTCCTCCTTATGTCGTTCACAAGGAGTGTCCTGTCGTACTGCCTGTACATCTCTTCAATGGTATCATCTTTGAAATACTGGACTATTCCCTTTGCTATTGCAGTTCTCGCTGCATCTGCCTGTCCGGTGTTGCCGCCGCCGGAAACTCTCACTTCTATGTCCAGTTCGTTAATCCTTTCCCCTATGAGCTTCATGGGCTCCATTATCTTGTCCTTCAAGAGAAGAACTGGGTGGAACTCAACCGGGCTACCGTTTATGGTTATGATACCCTTGCCCTTTCTGGTTATGGCCCTTGCTATAGCAGTTTTCCTCTTTCCCGATGTTGTGATTATGTTAGGCCCCTTCATTGCCGCACCTTCTGTCCCATTACCTTTGAGATTTCAGCAAGTGTGACAAATCCATTAACCTTTTCGTTCAGGAAATTGTCCGTTTTAATGAAATCCTTGCCTTTAAGCTCTTCCGGAAAAGTTGCATAAACTCTGCACCTTCCAAGGGCTTCCTTGCCTTTTGTCTTCTTCTTTGGAAGCATGTCTCCGATGTTTCTCCTCAGAATCTTGTCCGGCGTCCTCGGGTAGTATGGGCCCTTCCTCACACTTCCTATGTCTCTCATCTTCAGGAACTTCTGGAGCACATTGTCCCTTCCCCCAGTAACGACAACCCTGGATGCGTTGACAATAGTCACTTCTTCCCCATTAAG
>JBJKRS010000086.1:0-6922 GCA_046704525.1 Thermoplasmataceae archaeon | reverse complement strand
TTGGGCTGGTCAGAAACCATGCCGGACTGGTTGGACATCATGAGATCCTGAGATATGATCTGGTTCGTTCCACCGCCGACAGACGGGATGAAATTCAGCGTCATGTGAGAGTTGGGCCCGAATATGTTAGACAGGTTGTTCAAGAACTGTGTTGATGACGTAGATGGATCAACAGCGAGTGCCCTGTATGCGTAGCTAACAGATGGAAAGTTCGGGTTTACCTTTACGGGCTGCAGGAAGTAACCATTAGAAGATCCATAGTTGATATCCGCAAGAATGTAATATTCACCCGGGTTTGCATAAGTATGCGACACCGATACGGTGTTGCTGCCGCTTGAATTTATAAGCTGGCTAGAGCCGTCTCCATAATACACAGTCATGTTCTTAAAACTGCCAGAGGCAGTGATATTCCCTGTATATGTGTCTCCTTGACTAATTGCTCCCGTTGTAGCTGACAGCGTTGATGAAGGCCCTGTCACAGTTGCTGCGGATGCACCGTAGTGTGTTGCAACAAGGGCTCCAAGAACTCCGACAACCACGAGAAGCGCAATGATCACTGCTATCCACTTTCCCGAGGAAGAAGGCTTTCTCGGGGGCGATGGAGGAGCCGTGACCTTTGGCTCGTCGGGAGTCTTTCCTGTATCTTTGCTATTCTCCACTTTTTATTCCTCCGTGTAGAAGTTATCGCCTATCAGAATCTATGTATTTAAAACTTCCTTCTGTAATGTTCCTTTTCGTGTAGGTTTTGGTGTATTACCAGACGGTGCACACACCGAGGCTAGAATGAATTCGAATTAAAAAATAAAATTAGAGGAATTCCTCTAAGTCCTTTTCAGTAAGTTTGTAAGGCTTCTGGTCTACAAGAGGTCCGGCTTCAAATACCGGATCAGCCTGGTCGTACCTCTCAGCCTCAATCTGGTACAGAATGCCAATGGGTATCTTGTCGCCCCATTCCTCAGCGTACTTGTAGGCCTGCTGGAAATCTGTCCTGTCGTTGTCTGTCAGCTTATAAACCCTCTTCCTGAAGTAGTCGTACGTGTTGAGCTTGTTGAAGGTCACACAGGGGCTGAACACATCTATGAAGGAAAATCCGGGGTGCCTGATAGCGGCAGTGATGATCTCCTGAAGATGCTTCGGATCGCCGGAAAAAGCCCGGGCAACAAATGTTGCGCCTGATGCAAGTGCGTATGTCATGGGGTTCACTGGCTTCTCCACGCTACCATCGGGGGTAGTCTTGGTCTTCTGCCCCACTGGCGACGTAGGCGAAGCCTGGCCCGTTGTGAGCCCGAATATCTGGTTGTCAGATACGATGTATGTCAGGTCAACGTTTCTCCTGGCTGCGTGGAAGAGGTGCTGGGTCCCTTCGTTGAAGCCGTCTCCGTCTCCGCCGTAGCCAATTACTGTTAGCTTGGGGTTAGCCCACTTCACTGCCGATGCCACGGGCAGAAGCCTTCCATGAATGCCGTGGAAGCCGTATGACTTGATGAACTCAGGCAGGTTGCTGGAGCACCCTATTCCTGAGACAACCACGGTATCCTTGGGCTCTATGCCCATCTCGGTCAGGGACTTCTCTATGGCAGTAAGCTGCGCAAAGTTTCCGCATGCCGGGCACCAGTCTGGTGTGACATGACCCTTATAATCCTTGAGTTCGACCATTCTAATCACCACTTATTGAGCCTTTATTTTCTCCCCAGGCGCTTTCGCGACCTTCTCGATCTCATCCGCCAGGGCTGAGGGATAGAAATTCTCTCCATCGTATTTTGTTATCAGTTCCGTCCTCACGAGGAATTCAGACTTGAGGAGCCTGTTGAACTGTCCCGTGTAGTTTCCCTCGACTACAATTATCTTCTTCCTTCCTTCCAGGAGCTTGCCAATGTCAGGGTTAAGCGGGAAAGGCCTGTTAATCTCTATAGCCCCTATTTTCATGCCCTTTTCCCTGAGTATGTCGATGCTTTCCTCAACACTTCCCTGGGTTGATCCCCACTGAACCACTGCATACTCGGCGTCGTCCAGCCTGTATGTGGGGGTCGGAGGCATGCTCTTCACATAGGTCTCCATTTTCCTCATTCTCTTGTTCATGGCCTTTATCCTGTCCTTCGGATCCGTGACTGCATCGCTGACAACATCTCCAAGCTCGTTGTGTTCGTCCGAATCCTCATTGTGCATTAACCCTGCCTGTCCCGGTATACCCCTGGGCGATATGCCCGACGGTGTGTCCAGGTATCTCTTGAACCCTTCAGTGTTGTCCTTTGCCCTTTCTCCGTGGTCAATCTTGAAGCTGAGGTCAAGATCGTTCACAGTCTCATAATGCTCTGAAAGGTACAGATCGGACATCAGAATGACCGGAGTCTGGTATTTCTCGGCCAGATTAAGGGCCTCTGCGGTCATGTAGAATGCCTCCTCGACGTTTCTCGGGGAGAGCACTATTCTCGGGAAATCACCCTGTGAAGCTCCAAGGACAAGGTTGAGATCGCCCTGTTCAGTCTTTGTCGGGAGACCCGTTGAAGGCCCTGATCTCTGCGATTCGTATATAACAAGCGGCACTTCCATCATTCCGGCCATTCCTAAGGCCTCCACCATGAGCGAGAAACCTCCGCCAGAGGAACCTGTCATCGATCTCAGGCCAGCATAGTTGCCGCCTATTGCCATGTTGATTGCCGCTATCTCGTCCTCCGGCAGCTTCACAAAGAGCCCATACTTCTTGGCGTGTGACGCCAGGAAATGAAGTGCAGAAGACGCCGGCGTCATGGGATAACCGGCATAGAATTTCAGCCCTGCCATTACTGCTCCCAGGCCGACAGCGTCGCCGCCTCCCATGAGCAACCTTTTCTTTCCACCTGTCTTGAGTGTGATTTCCAATTTCTTGAAAGTCTTGCTGAAGTACTCGTAGCCCTCGCTAGCAGCGTCCTGGTTCTGTTTTGCCACTTCACCCTTTCCGCCGAACGTGTCTGCGATGACATCGAGCATTACATCAATGGTCAATCCACTGGCAGCCGCAGCAGCACCAAGTGCAACGGTGTTCTTCATCAGCTTGTTCGACCCGTACTTCGCTGCTATCTCGGCCAGAGGCATTGCGCAGTAATCAACGCCGTCGTGTTCCTCATAGCCCTGAATTCCCTTGTCGAATATGGCAACTCCCTTCAGGTGGGCTGCACCTCCTTCATTTATCTCCGGATTAGTATGCCTCGTCAGGGCGTCCTTGTTCAACGCAATAAGAATGTCAAGACCATCCCCCTGGGATTTGATCTCGTTTGCTGACCCTCGGATCTGGTACCAGCTCTGTCCGCCTCTGATTATATCTTGATAGTAAAGATAAGTCACAACATGGAGACCGCTCCTTGAGAGAGTCTTAGCCATGATCTGCCCAGCAGACTGGACACCATCTCCAGCGGCACCTCCAATTCTGAATATAGCCTCTTCCCTAGCCATAATGCTACCCGCCACTAGATTGAACTATTCTATATATTTTTGAGCACGCCAAACCATTTCGAGGCAAGGTTCCAAAATCATAACTTTCTGGAAAGGCGGGATTGTGCATGATTCATTATGTACATTGGGGAAACAGAACACGGAGATGCCCGTATAAAGCGCTTTAAATACATGCAACTGCACTGTTGAATGCATTGGCAACAGTTTTGTACAACCCAGCGATATTCTTCTCATGAGCAGAATGGAGCGGGATGTGCTCGGAGAGGTTGAAATAGGGGATGACTGCTATTACGGAGTCAATACGTTCAGGGCCCTTGAGAATTTCAAAATCACGGGCCAGACTGCCGATTCTGACCACATTGTCTCCTATGCGAGGATAAAGCTGGCAGCCGCAGTGGCCAACAACAAGGGCGGCAAGCTTTCTGATGAAATGAAGGACATGATTGTGAAGGCATGCCAGAAGATCATCGAGGGAGAGTACCACGACCAGTTCGTGATAGACCTGTTTCAGGCTGGCGCCGGGACATCGTACCACATGAACGTAAACGAGGTGATTGCAAACGTTGCGATCACTCTCTCAGGAGGAAAGAAAGGGGACTACACGTTACTCCACCCCAACGACCAGGTGAATATGAGCCAGTCTACAAACGACACCTACCCAACGATGATACGCCTTACTGCACTTATCAAGGCCAGGCGCCTGATGAAGCAGATTGACCTGATGGTAAAGGCCATGGAGAAGAAGGCTGAAGAGTTCAAGGACGTCAAGAAGCCTGGCAGGACACACCTTCAGGACGGGCCGCCTATAACGCTGGGACTCGAAATGTCTGCATGGGCGTACACTCTGAAGAAGGACCTAAAGGAAGTGGGGCAGGCATTTGATTATATCCGGGAACTGAACATAGGGGGCACAGCCACGGGAACCGGAGTCAACACAGCCCCGGATTATCAGAAGAATGTTGTCAAGGAGCTAAGCAGCCTCACCGGTGAGGATCTGATAGCCTCCGGGAACCTCCCCGGGATCATGGAGTTCATGTCAGATTTTTCCAGGATGATGAATGCGGCTGTAAACACCGCAATTGACATGAACAAGATAAGCAACGACGTCAGGCTCATGTACTCCGGGCCGGGGACAGGGCTGCATGAGGTTGTTATTCCCGCAGTACAGCAGGGTTCTTCCATAATGCCTGGAAAGATAAATCCCTCAATTGCAGAGGCCATGAACATGATCTGCCATGCCGTAATGGGTTCACAGCAGGCCCTCAACATATCTGCACAGGCCGGACAGTTTGAGTTGAACGTCATGATGCCGCACATTGACTTCGAGCTTAACAGGTCACTCGACCTTCTCACCAACGGGCTGGAGATGTTCAGGACAAAGCTGGTGGAGGGAATCAAGCCTGACAGCCAGAGGCTGACAGAGCTTCTTTCAAGGAGTTTCGGCTCCGCGGTTCTTCTCAATCCGTACCTGGGATACGACACCGTTGCAAAGATTGTGCAGGAATCACTTCATACAGGCAAGCCGCTAAAGGATCTTGCGCTTGCAACCGGGAAGATCTCGGAAGAGGATTTCGTCAAGGTGATGAGCGGGAAAAAGTGAATTCCCAATACGCCGGGATGAAGTAGCAGCTGTCAAAAGTGACAAATACCCCGCATCCATCATAACCCCTGGAGGTGGGCAGCTGAAAGTATACTTTGAATCCTATGGGTGCACTTTGAACAAGTCGGAGTCCGGTCTGTACGTGAACAAGCTGCTCAGTGAAGGGAACACGCTTGTCCAGAGCCCTGAGGAAGCCGATGTCAGCATCATCGGGACTTGCGTCGTAATCAGGCCCACGGAGGACAGGATGACCCGAAGGATAGGCGAACTGTCCAGGGATTCCAGGGTGAGGGTTATCGGGTGCCTCTCCTCAGTTACGGGCAAAGTTCTGGAGGACGACAACATCGAGGTACTCGGCCCCAGGGAGTTCAAGTCATTCTACACAGGCCAGCTGGACGATGTGGAGATCAGGGAACCTTCCATTTTCGACGGGATACCGATCAACCAGGGATGCACAGGAAGCTGCAATTACTGCATTTCCCACATAGCACGAGGCAAGCTTGTATCCCGCCCGGTGGAAAAGATAGTCAACCAGGTCAGAATGCAGCTGGACCGAGGAATAAGGGAAGTGAGGATATCGTCTCTGGACACAGCTGCGTACGGGATGGATATAGGAAGATCCCTGCCAGAGCTGGTCGAAGCCATCTCCGAAACGAATGGTGACTTCATGCTGAGGGTGGGGATGATGGAGCCCAAGAACACTGCAACCCTGACAGAAGCGCTCATGGAATCATACCGGAGCAAGAAGGTTTACAAGTTCATGCACCTCCCCGTCCAGAGCGGTGATGACAGAGTCCTGGATGCAATGAACCGTGAATATTCCCATAAGGACTTTGAAGCGATCGTGAAGTGCTACCGGAGGAACTTCCCGGACTCTGTGCTTTCAACCGACATAATATCCGGCTACTACAATGATGACGAGGAATCCTTCGAGAACACGGTCAGGATGCTTGAGCGCACCAGGCCCGAGGTCATAAACATAACAAAATTTTCACAGAGGCCCTATACCCCTGATTTTTCCAGGCTCCCACCCTCTTCTGAGAAGGTGAAGAGATGGACTGCAGAATACACGAGGATACACAGGGAAATAGCTTCGGAAGCACTCTCACGGCAAGTTGGCAAGGTACGCAGTGTTATGGTTACGGAAAAGGGGAAACCGGGCACCTCAGTCGCTAGGGATACAGCTTACAGACCTGTTGTCATTCCAGGAGAAAAGGAACTCTATACCAAGCTGGACTGTGAAATAGTGGATTCACAGAGAACCTATCTTATAGGCAAGGAAATCTGATCAGTTCATGTCGTCCACTGCAACTATCTCGTCCATGATGTACTTCCGTGATTTCTTGAGGCCAAATACAGCCTGAAACTCCGGGGGCGTCATCACTGGCATTCTGAACTTCTCGTAATCATCTATGGGGACTCTCGGGCAGCCTGTGAATATCATGGCGTCGCAGCGCATATTCTCGTAATCCATTGGATTGACTTCGTTTGTAGTCAGAAGCACAGGCTCTCCGCCAACCCTTCGCACATCATCCATCACCGCATCTGCCATTCTGCGCCTGTACTGGCCGACCTTAGTGTCCACAACGACACAGAACTTTCTGGCGTCTCTTGCCTTGTATAGCGAGGCGTACCTCTTCCTGACGAACCTGTCCGTTTCATCTTTGAGGCTCCTTAGGGACCTGTCGTTCAGGTCCAGGATGAACACCTCCTTCTCTGTGGACAGCTGTAGCCCCAGCGCATGGAAGACGCCTGTGCTGACGACAAGGAAGCAGTCAACCTTGCTATCCACAGAATGGGCAGAGCTGAAGTTGCACCCGAGAACCTGACCGTCGTAGCCGATCCTCGCATCGCTCTTTCCTGTATGGACGTCAAAGCCCATATTCTGCAGGG
>JBJKRS010000085.1:0-4882 GCA_046704525.1 Thermoplasmataceae archaeon | reverse complement strand
CGGGCAGAGGGGAGTGCAGGAAATACAGGCCACTTTTGTCAGATCAATGGTGGCATTCGATTCGTACCTGAACGCACGACTTGAAAGAGGGAGGAAGTATGAAAACAAATTATAGTGGATGCGCACTTTGCGACGCAACCTGGGGAGAATACTGGAGAGAGATAGAAGGTCGGAACATGTTCTTCTGCTGCAACATCTGCGCAGATGCCTATGAGAACATGATAAAGGAACTGAAGAAAACGACCGGGTGGCAAACCATTGATTATGTTGAACTCTCAGGAAATTACAGGCTTGGAAGGACATGCAGGGCTACAAGCGGAGAGGAAGAAATAAGGTACTTCTTCCGGCATGAAAACGGCCAGATAACAGAGTTTGAGAAGAAGTAGTCAGATTCTTATTCCCACTTCGGAAAGCCTGCTGCGGACAAAACTGAACGCATCCTCAGAATAGCCTATCTTCTCCGGGGGTACGACACCCGTTCCCTGCACCTTTCCTGCTGCCATGGCTTCTGCAACTATGGCCGCTGTGTATCCGGTCATTCTGCCCATTGAACTTGTACCTGAAGAGGTATCATAATAGTCCACGCAACTGTACTCAACCGTTTCCCTGCCGACGCCTCTGACAACCAGTATGCAGAAATCCTCCTCTCCGGTTCTTAATTTCTCAAGTATGGTTTCGCTTGCCTTTCGTGCAGTGACCCCGTCCACGGGAGTGTCAGAGAAATATCCCATATCTCGGAGGAATTTTACCTTCTCGAGGTGGCCGGGGTAACGCAGTGTCTTCTCGAACATATCAACACCTGGCATGCTTTTAAGGAGCGTCCTCAGGCCGTCAGAATAGAAAGCCTCAAAATCTCCCACACCTTCCATGTGGAAAGCCGAGATATCTGCAAGAGGATCTTTTAGTGCAAGCTTTCCGTTTTCTATTATCCGGGCCGGTCTCGTATACTCGTCAATGAGCCCCTCCACTGACCAGGTCACTGTGTAACCTAGCGGAGGCCTGGGGTTTCTCGGGAGCCCGGCAACATACATCTCAATCCTGTTGAATTTTCCGGTGCTGTGCAATTTACCAGCAAGTATGTTTGAGAGGCCTGGAGCAAATCCTGCATCAGGCACCAGCTTCGCGCCGCTCCCTTTTGCCAGGCTGTCAAGCTCCATGGGATCGGCCTCAGAGAATGACACATCCACAACGCTGTTGCCCTCCTCAAGCAATTGCTTGACAACATTGTTTGAAACGCTCCCCGGGAGTGCCACTACAACAGCCTTGGAGTCCCTGATTTTTCCCATGTGGTCGCCAGGCCGGCCAACCAGCTTGTTGACACCATTAATGTTCTTCAATGCACCCTCGTTGCTGTCAACAACGTTTACATCATCTCTCGTGGCGAGATACCTTGCAATGGTGGAGCCGATGGCGCCACCTCCAACCACCGTTAGCATGCTGGTTAATCCGGCTAGCGTATTAATTTCCTGCTCCAAAAGAGTATAGCCCTGCCATCAATTACCAATCCATGGCTGGAAGAAGTGGGCCGGTGGATAAACTCGAATCGCTTCTGGGTGACAACATTTCAGGATCTACAGAGATTTCCAGAAAGGTGATCGATTTCTATTCCACCCTGTCAGCAGAGGATTCAGATCTGGCCAGCAGGGCCTTCAACCGGATTATGGATTCATTTGCAGGTATGGGGCTGGTAAGGAATGTGAATGCAATCCTTCACAGTTCATACGAGGAAGATCCTGGAAACGTTGGAAGAACCGCCGGAACATTGAGGGAAAAAATCGAGAAACAGTTCGATGCATCACTGTCCAGGGCAAGGAACACACTGCCGGAAGGAGTTGTATTGTGCACCCTTAGCAACAGCTCAATGGTCAGGGATGCCATTGTGAGGAACAGGGACCTGGTCGAATCGGTGTTTATAATGGAAAGCAGGCCCCTTCTGGAGGGCCAGAGAGTGGCACAGTACCTTGAGGAACATGGGATAGAATCCACGGTCATGGTCGATGCAGCCGTAAGGGAAATTGCAGAAAAGAGTGATCAGGCGCTCGTGGGCTGCGACTCCATGCTTTCTGACAGGTCTCTGGTGCACAAAGTAGGCACCTATCCACTCGCACTTGCTATGAAAAGGGAAGGGAAACCATTCTTTTCTATAACAATAGAAATGAAGACTGAGAACGGTTATGAACAGGGCAATTATCCGGCGTTTCCTAAGCACGATGTCCGGGAAGTCTCATCTATGAACAGGTGTGTAATTAACAGGTATTTCGACATCACTCCATATGAACTGTTGAGCGGCTATATTTCGTCTTCCGGACTGATTTGAACCTGTTCAGACACCAAGTATTAATAGCGTGAAACCGGTTTGGCATTACTCAGCATGACATCGTCGATCCAGAACCTGTTCTCCAGATTCATCAGCAATCCCTTGGGAACTTTGAATCTGCCAAACATACAGGTCTTCCAATTTTCAATAGTTACCCTTGTGGTTGTCGCTTACGTTCTTGGAAGGATAATCCTTTCAGCTATCGGGAGGAAGTATTCTACGGCAAGGGTTTTTATTGGGCCAGTTTTCATGATACTGCTTGTTTCATACAATTACTACTTTTCATACGTCACCGGAATAAGCCTGAAGCTGGGTGCTATCCTTACTGTTGAGACACTGACTGTCCCTGTCGTTGTGCTGATAGGGCTAGCGCTTGGGCACAGAGTGGCCAGGAGCGACAGGGTGTTTCTGAAGAAGGGAAACGCGTACTATAGAAGCTCAGTATCGATTACTTTCCTCTGGGCGCTTTCCTTCCTAGTGAAAATGGGGATAGTAACTTTCCTTCCCTCCCTACTGGTTGCAGTAGGTCTTACATTCTCGGTAGTTCTCGACTTGACAACAGGCCTTGTCATGGGCGAGGCAATAAAGATTCACGGGACATACAAGCAGAACTTTGCTGTTGCACCTCAACCGTCTTGAAACTCCAAGTCAGCGAAGCAAATTTCAGACGGGGTTATTTCGCATGCGAAGATTTGTCAGACAAATGTATGTATTGCAGCAAGTCTCTCTGTTTGCTGTTCTGTAGCACTGAGCGCATGTGAGCGCTGACAGAACCGTTCCTTCCGGACGAAAGATTTATTATCAGAGCGCGGTTTTGACACATCGCTCTGACGGCTGTGATACGAGATGAAGAAAGTAGTACTCAAAAATGACAAGGCGGTATCGCCCATAATTGCAACCATACTTCTGATTGCCATAACAGTTGTTCTGGCAGCAACCTTGTATACAATTCTTGGTGGGTACACTACGTTCCTGGGAGCTTCTACCCCTACAGCCTCCGTACAGGTTCAGAATTCCTCATCAAACAACCTTCCGTTCTACTTTGTGTATGTCCAGCAGTTTGGAGGCAACGTCTCCCTGAACTCAGTACAACTGAGAATTACCGAATCCAACAATTCGATCTACAATATTCCTCTGGCTCAGGGTACAACTCATAACGTAGCCGGGGGTCTATGGAATATCACAGTCAAGGGAGGGGACTACCTCAGCGCCTCCACTTCGTTGACTATACAGGGAAACCAGTCGCTAAGCAGCCTTCCCTTCATAACACAGATTCAGTTCATAGACCTGAAAACGAACGGGGTAATATCAACAAACACTGTGCAGTGATTTTGCACACCCATGACTCTGGATAAAAGAAAGGGGCGGGTTACCCGACCTTTCCGGTAATCAGTTCGAGCAACTCACTAGTCTTGTGAACAGGGGGGAAACATGTTCCTCCTGTGCATACGTAAGCAACTGTGCCGCTGCTGTCCACCTTGGTCCTTTTCACAACTTCGGAGAGTTCTCGTATTTTCTCGTCCACCCCGTCATACATAAGGGTCACTTTGTTTGGAAGATATCTCTGCCTTATCTCGTCTATGAAGTCAATTGTCTGGGTTGCATCACGCTTTCCCACAAGTGTGATGTCAAAACTCGGCCCAATTGCAAAGTCTATCGCCGAAGCAAGGAATGTGTGGAACATCGGCCCCCTTTTCATGTCATCCGCAACAGAACTCGCCACAGATTCTGCTCTTGTCCTGAGGTCCTCATCTCCCGTGATCAGGGAGATCCTCAGCATGTTGAGCATCATCACGGAGTTTCCGGAAGGCACTGCGCCGTCGTGCGCTTCCTTTGTCCGGATTAGCTCATAATCCGACACATCAGATGTGTAGTAGAAACCCCCATTCTCAGAGTCCCAGAAATGCTCCATTGCATATTTGCACAGATTGATGGCAATCTCAAGGTACTTCGTCTCGAATGTTGCCTCATAAAGTTCAAGGAGGCCCCAAGTGAGAAATGCATAGTCATCTATGAAACCGTCAACAAACGCGTTGTTATCGCGGAACCTGTGCAGGAGCTTGCCGTCTGAATACATCTTCTTGAGAATGAATTCTGCTGAAGACGTGGCAAGATCGAGGTACTCATCCACAGAAAGCTTCTGGTAAGCTCTTGAAAGTGCAGCTATCATGAGTCCATTCATATCGGTGAGGATTTTGTCATCCTTGTGAGGGTACATCCTCCTCGACCTTGTTTCAAGTAGCCTCTCCCTCAGTCTGCTCACCCTCTTGAAGAGGCCTTCTTCATTCTCCCCCATGTCCTTGGCTGCCCTCATCAGGGGTTTTTCAAGATGAAGGATATTCTTTCCTGTGCTTCTGCCAGTTGCCTCCTCCATGTAGTTTCCACTGGTATCTGCCTGAAGGAGTTCAGCCATGAATTTCCCGTCCTCCTCGCCAAGGGCAGAGGTGAGCTCAGGGTATCTCCAGGTGTAATACTTCCCCTCTTCGTTTTCACTGTCTGCATCAATTGCAGTGTAGAAGCCACCTTCATTGGAAAGCATCTCCCTCTTCAGGAACTCTGTAATCT
>JBJKRS010000084.1:0-11036 GCA_046704525.1 Thermoplasmataceae archaeon | reverse complement strand
AGGAACTTGATAGCATTAGCGTTGACTTCCCGAACATGGTGTCCAACTCTAGAGGGAAAGGCCTCATGGATGCCTTTGACCTGAAAAGCGAGAAACACAGGGATGAATTCTTTGACAGGATGTTCGCCAAGGGAGTTCTCCTTCTGAAGGCGGGCGAGTTGACAATAAGGCTGAGACCCGCTCTCATACTCAAGGAGGAAGATGTCAAGGAATTCTCGCAGAAGGCCAGGGAAGTACTAAGGGAAATGAGCTGATAGTAGTAACAACACTACTACCTTTTTTTATTCACGCAGATCAGGATGAGAAACTGAAGGATTGCACACGCGATTCCTTCTCTAAATTTTCCAGATATATCAAATCAGGTCCAGCTTTCCGGTTTCCAGATTATATAGGGCTGCTGAGACCTTCAGTGATCCAGCATCCAGCTTCCTCTTCACAGACTTGTTATTCAACAGGGTTTCCATTTGCGCAACGGTGTTATCCTTCACAGCCTTGGTGAGATCATTCCTGTTATCATCGTTTTTGGAGATTGTGTCAAGAATTTCTCCTACAATCTTCCTGAGAGGCTGGATATCCTCAGCTGGGTCAACTTTTTCATCTTTGAGGAAAAGTTTCTGGGCCGCCTTTACAGCACCACAGTCTGTGTGGCCTAATACCAGGATTCCCCTTATCCTTAGATTTTCCAGGGCAAATTCGACAGAGGCAATGGCAGCTGTGTCAAGAACTCCTCCCGCGATCCTGATTTCAAACAGCTTTCCAAGTGGCGAATCTGTGATTATGGAAGGCGAGACCCTGGAGTCGGAACAGGCAATAACCACATAATCTGGGCACTGTGTCTCGGACAATCCTCTGAACTCCTTGTTGGAACCGATGAATCTGAAATTGCCCCGGATCAGATCGTCGAAGACTTCTGGCTCGGATGAAGCTATGTCCTTTTGATGCACGCTGCTGCAATTATTTTGGGGGATTCAAAACTTTGTAGGTTCACACTTCAGATTCCCTTGAGGCAGACATGAGAAATACCTCCACCACAGGCTCAGATATACGATGCATTTCCAGGCCAGAATGGCAACTGTAGGTAACGCAAAGGATCCGGTCAGTTTGGATAGGAATTTTCGGCATGCTGAGAGCCGAGAGTTGCGATGATGCGGGCATTGTCGCCCGAAGCCCCGTTTGAGCAGCTTTCCAGTATGCGAAATCCTGCTTCACCTGGCATGTTTAAATAGAATAATTTTAAGCCATTGCTGTTTCTATACGGGCTGATGTATAATTTTGCGATCCTGATATCCGGGCTCTCAATTGTTCTTTCCATTTTCCTGCTTGTTGTGACTTTCGGGGTCACCAGGCGAAGGAAATTCAAGATCCTCACCTACATCACGGCTGTTTTCGTTATCATCCTCATATCGAATGTTTTGTATGCGCTTCAAACATTCTCAATAATTCCCACCACCGGCTATGAGGTGACCTTCCTTCTCTCTGTTGAACTGGCCACGCTGCTGCTGTTCTATGTTGGCATTTCGAGAGGTCTAAAATAATTGAAAGAGCAACTGTCTGCTAGAGATTCGATAGTTAGCGCCATCAACGACAACCCGGGCATTCACTTCAGGGAAATACAGAGAAAGACGGGCCTGGCTGTAGGGCAGCTCGAATATCATCTTTACCAGCTCGAAAATGATGAAGAGATCTCCATACGGGAGGACGGGAACACAAAGCGCTACTTCTCTGCAAACTTTGGCACATACCAGGAGAGGCTGATTCTTTTCTACCTCAGGAGCAACAACAGCAGGGATATCCTGCAGAAGCTTTCCAGGTACGATTTCGTTCCTCTTCAGACGCTAATGAAGGTGAGGAAGTCGAAAAAGGAGAGGAGAAGGGCCATTCTGGAGGAAATGAAGAATGACGGAATCATCGGTATCTATAATGACCGTGGCCTGACACAGGTAAAGATAATAGACAGAACCAAACTCATTGAGACTGCGAGGAAGTACCGCGAGAGCATTCTGGGCTTGCTGTCCGAGAACTTCATTTCCCTGCTTGACGATGAGCTATGATCAGAACCTGTGCTTGCGGTATATTGTATAAGTGGTCCCACCGACAAGGATAAGGCCTGAAGTTATCCCAATAATCATGTACTCAGCGTTCACAATCACGTAGTTTACAATCGGCCCGACGATCTTCTTTACTATGGGATTCTTGAAGATTGGCATTCCCGGGATGCCTATATACGGATCTTGGTAGACGCTCTTGAGTGATGTTGTATTGTTGAATGAGAAGTTGAAAGTGATGAACAGACCGCCGTTCTGTTGAGCCACAGTTGAAGTGAGATTCTGACTGACACCGTTCATTTCAAATGTGTTATTCCACCAGTAGAGCATGTTGACGGATGCGTTGCCAGAGTTGCCGTAACGGTTGGCCATGTTGACTCCATGGCTGTTTTCCCCTACACCGGCAGAATGATCATGGGCGATCTTGCCGAAATAGTAGCCATTGATGCCGTTGCTCTCATTTGACGACTTGATAAGCTGTATCAGCTGTAGATTGCCTGGACCCTGTACCGGGCTTTGAAATGTCACAGAAATGGTAATCTCCAGCATTGAGTACTGCGGGAAAGAGTAATTCTCAGGTTTTGCAGAGGAGTTGCTGACACTCATGCCTGAAAGCGAATAATTCAGCGCCTTGAGGTTTATAACGACATTGGCCTCCATACTGTTGTTAGGCATCCCACCCGGCGGTCCTCTTCCCTGTGATCCCTGGGTTGAGTTCTGTGGCGGGTTGCCGTTTGAGGAATTCTTTCCATTTCCGCTGCTGCCGTTGTTACCGTTTCCTCCGCTGTTACCGTTTCCTCCGCCATTCCCATGGCTGCCGTTGTTCCCTTTCATTATGGCCGTAACAAGCGGGTCAACAGAGACGCCGAATGCTCCCTGTGCGTTGTCGGGATGGAACTTGACCACATTGGCATAGCTGTAAGTTCCGTTTCCCCCTGCAGTGAAATTCCATGTCCCCTGGTTGAAGCTGGAGGTGTATGTTCCGTTGGAAGTTGTGAGCATAAGCCCCATGTAAGTGAGGTTGTAGAAAACGCCCCCTGTCACGTTCAGTGTGATGCTGGGAAAAGGCTGGGCCTCAACATGCGGTGCCTGGTTTTCAGCAGCGGCTACTCCGGAAGAGAGCGCCATCAGGATTACTGCTGTTGCCAGTGCATATGGGAGTATTTTCACTATCAAACAAACCACCGAATACTTAAAACATTATTGGTACATATTTCAGGAAAAAGCTCCTGGAGCCTTTAAAACTATGCGTAAATATGAACAATGTCTTGTGTAGAATTGATCCCTTTCCATCTCTATTCAGACTCTTCTCTTCTAGACAGGTGCTGAAGGAACAAGATAAGAACACAGCCTCAGATTTTTTTGGTTGAGAGGTCTTCTTAATGTGTGCATAGCACATTGCCTTGAATTCCTTAGAATGATGGAGCAAAGCTATAACCAGCACCTGTGCAAAGGCAGGCATTTTGTAACGGCGAAACAAGACTGTTTTCATTTCTTCACCTTGCCTACCTGACATAAAGAAACTGAGAGATTGGACTTTGCCGCGACACGATGGAGGATGTCTGGGAATGCATGAAGGGGTACGGGCTAATCTGAGCTGGGGT
Organism: Thermoplasmataceae archaeon; assembly: GCA_046704525.1. Classification (GTDB taxonomy): domain Archaea; phylum Thermoplasmatota; class Thermoplasmata; order Thermoplasmatales; family Thermoplasmataceae. Next base: position 7,387 of record JBJKRS010000084.1, on the reverse strand, counting down.
AAATCAGCATTGTCCCTGATGAGGTGTGTTGAGGGGCACTTTCATTGACGACTCCCCTGATCTGGTTGGCCCTCTCCTGACCGAAGAGGTCAAGAAGCTCCTTGTCCGTGAACATGGAGAGAGCTTTGAGCAGTTTGGGGTGTGATCTTTTTACAGCCGACCTAACAACAACATCTTCAGGGAAGACCGAAACACCATCTGTCCATGTGTCAGTAATCCGAAGCGCGAGGGATAGCCAGCTCTTGAACCGCTGAATGTCCTCCGGCTGTAGAAATGCATCGAAGGCATCTGTAGAGACTGATTCTGGCCTTTCATCACCCTTTATTCTTTTGGCCAGGCCCTGTATCCAATCTTCAATCAATCCAACGAAGATATGTCCTTCCATTAAACGTAATACCTGAAAACTATACTATACATTTATGGTACAAGTTTCAGATTTTTGTTTGGAAACTACCTAAAACAAGTTATTATTGAATTTAGAAAATAATATAATCTGTGGGATTTGTGCTCTTAGTGAGGAATTCTCCTAATGATGTGCTGCGATTGAAGGAGGGTCCATCAACTAAAAGACATTATACCTTGATGGCTGGGTTCACCTACCATCTCTTCGATAACTCTTCTTTCCAAGAGATAAAGGAAAATGAAAACACGATTCTATAAGTTGAATTTGCAAGAATTTGCTTGAGAATTGCCTCTGGTTTCAGTTAGCTGCCCTGAAAGGTCTTAAGTCAGTGATATCAGCTGCAACACGATCCAATGTGTCATGAATCTTGTGCCAGTCATGGCAGTATTTCAAGTATATCCCAATTGGTATTCTAGGCAGGGTCTCTTCGCCGTTACCCTGAATGTTTATCCACCAATCCACGAAGTCATGATCTCTTTTGGATGAGTTACAACTCTTGCATGATCGGACTATGTTATGCATGTCGTCAGGACCACCTATCCTGAGAGGTATCACATGATCATTACTGTCCGCCACTCCTCCACAATAGACGCATTCTGGCGTGCTCCTCATTTGGACCCTCAGCTCACCGTTTCGATCGGCCATACGTATCTTTCCAGCCTTGAGGAGCTTAAATCTTTGAGTTATGAAACCCCATTCTCCCATCTTTCCTGCGGCTTTCGCGATTACTAGCCAAGCGTAATAGAAATTAATAACATCCGATACCGTTTTGACATACTTTGGAGGCATTAAACTCGAAATACAATTGTTAACAAACTAAATATAAATTTTCTCCTTGCGAGCAAGTTTCCTTTTTCTCTGTATTTGGAGCAGATAATGCTGAAACGAGGTGTAGAGGTGGACCAAAATATTATGAAAATTCTGTTGAAACCACGCACTTCGAAAGTTGAGATAACATTTTTACTGACATACAGATACTTCAACAGTCCTACATGCTCAAGCCTGGTATTTACGAACAGATCATAAACAGATTAATCTCATCAGAATTGCATTTTCAAGAAGATTTCTTTGATGATACTGAGGAAATTCAAAAGGATGAAGCTTCTAGGATTCTTTCCAAGTATCTGTCTGAAATCTTAGAGTTGACATTAGACAAGATGGGAGAAGGAAAGAAAGGGATGGCGAGTCAAATTGAACTCGTCAACAAAATACTCAATATGATCGGGGAAGAATTGGATAACTTCAACTCCGAACATTTTCATATTGAGGTACCAGCAAAAAGACTGTTAGCGCACATTAAGAAATTGAGTGCTGAAAAAGGTAGTTTACAACTAAAGAACCTGGAGCGGCCCCGGACACCGATTTCGTTCAGCTCACTCCTAACCGCCTCTGAAGATGAACCAAATATGGTTGACGAGCTGAGAAGAGAGATAATCACGTCAGATAGAATAGATATGCTAGTATCTTTTATCAAATTCAGTGGAATAAGGCTTATTCTCAGTCAATTGGAAGACTTCACAAACAAAGGAGGACAACTGAGAATCATAACAACTTCATATATGGGAGCTACCGACCCCAAGGCAATAGATAGGCTGCAGAAATTGAGGAATACCAAGATTAAGATATCGTACGATACAAAGAGAACAAGATTACACGCTAAAGCATACATTTTCCACCGGGACACCGGATTCACCACCGGATACGTGGGCTCTTCAAACCTGACAAATGCTGCAATTTCAAGCGGCCTTGAATGGAACGTAAAAGTGGCGAAGAAGGAGCTCCCAGAAACGATCCAGAAGATGCAAGGTACCTTTGAGAGTTACTGGAACTCCCCTGAGTTTGAGTTTTACACGGAGAATGACCACGAGAGACTGATAGAAGCTGTAGGGAATGAAAAATCAAGCTCCAAAGAGCTAAGGTTCTTTTTTGATGTGAGGCCCTACCCTTACCAGCAAGAAATACTTGACAGACTCGAGATCGAACGCGAGGTGCTTGGTAGAACAAAGAACTTAGTTGTTGCTGCTACAGGCACTGGGAAAACCGTTATCTCGGCATTTGACTACAAAAAGTTCAGAGACCAGAAGGGTGTTTCCGGCAGTAACCTCCTATTCATCGCCCATAGAAAAGAGATCCTGGAACAGAGTCTGAGGACATTTCGGGGCATACTGAAGGATCAGAATTTTGGAAAATTATTCGTGGGAGAGCATAAGACGGATGACGTAGAGAATCTCTTCATGTCGATTCAGAGCTTCAATTCTCAAAAACTGATAGAGAGGACTTTACCAGATCACTTCGACTTCATTGTCGTTGACGAGTTTCATCACGCAGAAGCGCCATCCTACAGGGAACTTATCTCTTATTACGAGCCTAAGATATTACTCGGACTGACAGCTACACCTGAGCGAAGTGATGGAATCAGTGTTGCAAAATTCTTTAATGATCATATTTCAGCAGAAATCAGGCTTCCTGAGGCGATTGACAGGCGCTTGTTATCACCTTTCCAGTATTTTGGAATAACCGACTCAGTAGACCTTAACGCCGTAACATGGAAAAAGGGGGGTTATGACACAGATGCCCTCTCAGAACTTTATGTAGATGACAAGGGTAACGCAGAAAAGCGTGCATCATTAATTGCAGATTCTCTCAACAGGTATCTTTCTAACCTGGATGAGGTAAAGGGGATAGGGTTCTGTGTTTCAGTTAAGCACGCCGAATACATGTCTGCGTTTTTCAATAGAGTCGGGATTCCATCTGCGCATCTTACCGGGAATACACCGACTGAGGAGAGAAGAAACACACAACTCAGACTAAGGAATGGAGAAATAAAAATGATCTTTGTTGTGGACATATACAACGAAGGTGTTGACATTCCGGAAATCAACACAATCTTGTTTCTAAGGCCCACTCAAAGTTTGACTGTCTTCATTCAACAACTCGGAAGGGGTCTGCGGCTTTATGATGGAAAAGAATGCTTGACAGTCTTGGATTTCATTGGACGCGCCAATTCTAGGTACGACTTTGAAGAGAAGTACGCCGCATTGGTTTCCAGAACAAACAAGAGTATTCAGAAACAGGTCGAGAGTGGTTTTATCCACCTCCCAAGAGGGAGTTACATCGAGTTGGAGCCAATAGCCAAGGAACATATCCTAGAAAACATAAAGAGGACATTTGGTGTCAAATCTGGTTTGAGGAGAAGAATTGCAGACTTCGAATCAGATACAGGCCTGGAATTAACACTTGAAAATTTTCTCACGCACTATCATCTCGATCCACTGGACATATACTCAAAGGATTCTTTTTCTAGACTCTGTGCTGATGCAGGTGTTCGCAGTAATTTTAAGTGCCGGAATGAACGAGTATTGGCTAGAGCCCTTCAACGTGTTTCAGGTATTAATTCAAGAAGGTGGATCAGGTTCCTTCTGGAGCTTCTCAGATCAACTGAAGACGTAAAAATAAACGAATACACAGAAACCCAGGTGAGAATGCTAAGGATGTTTGTTCATACGGTTTGGCAGAGCTCGTTGGACGTTGCTAGAACAGAAGACTTGATTGAAGGTATACGCAGAATCAGGGAAAGTGGACCTCTTATTGGTGAAGTTATTGAACTCCTAGAGTACAATCTTACTAGAATCAATTTTGTTGATGAGCCAGTGAACTTAGAGTTTGAATCGCCTCTTGATCTCCATTGCTCTTATTCTAGAGATCAGATTCTTGTAGCAATGGATTTCTTTGAGCCAAATCAGGTCAGGGAGGGTGTAAAGTACATTCCAGAGAAGAACTTAGATCTTCTGTTTGTAACCCTTAACAAGTCTGAAGGCGAGTTCACTCCCACTACCATGTACGAGGACTATTCCCTGAATGAGACGCTTTTTCATTGGCAAACCCAAAGCACTACCTCCGAAGCTTCTGAGACAGGCCAAAGATACATACATCACCGAGAACGAGGCTCCATGATTCTTTTATTTGTCAGAGAATACAAAAGAAATGAAGCTGGCGGAGGAGCACCTTACACTTTTCTTGGAAAAGCAGCTTATACGAGTCATGAGGGGAGTAACCCAATGAGCATTATCTGGAAGTTGGACAAAGCCATTCCAGCAAAGTTCATCAAAAAGACAAATAAGTTACTGGCAGAGTGAACACAGAGACGGCAATTTATAAATGTCATTTCGGATATGCTTAGGAATTGGAGCTTCAGGAACATTTACCTGCGTTTTCCGCTAGCTCGTTTATTCGAAGCGCCTTGAAAGTGTTCTCCAGGTCCCAGATAGAGGGTGGCCTAGTGAGGCATTTCCTTCAGTGCAATAGCCTCGATGCGCAAAACCCGATGCTCGAATCTATCATATCATCACGTGGATCAGAGAGGTTTCAGGAGATGTCCCGGAACGTCGGGGTGCCTTCTGATCTTGACTCCCTGCTTGAAATGCTCGAATTCCTGGTCGAGGCCCCTAAGAAAAAGAGTGAAGGCGTATTTTACACCCCGAGAACCATTGTGGATTATATTGTTGGAAGCACCATCCACAAGGACGGAAGAGTGGTGGACCCCTCCTGCGGTGCTGGAGCGTTCCTCATAGGTAGCCTCCGCAGACTTGGGGAAATCTCCAGGCGCCCGTTGAAGGAAATTGCTGAGGACTCAATCTTTGGATTTGACATCTCTCCAAGAAGCGTAAGGCATTCTACCACTGTGGTTCTTCTCTACCTGCTCCAGAATGGAGAAGATGTTCGTGAAGTCACCCTCAACATCCATGCCGCGGATGCACTCAATCTATTCTCAGATAGTCCTGCGGGGAAGGAGTGGGAAAACAGGTTTGATTTTGTGGTTGGAAATCCGCCATACGTCAGATTCCAGGACCTTTCACATGAGAGGAGGCATTCCATCAAGCAGTTCCCGGCCACATTCAGGGGTTACAGCTGCAACCTTTACTTTGCATTCTTTGAGATCGGGGACCGCCTGCTGAATGGAGAAGGCCGGCTGGGATACATAGTTCCAAACAGTTTCTTCACCACCTTTGCCGCCAGGGGCCTCAGGAACTTCCTCCGACATGATGCGGGCCTGAGGAGGATGGTAAATTTCAGGGATTGCAGGATGTTCCAGGCCTCTTCCTACACCTGCATGGTCTTCACCGACAGAGCCTGGAAAGAAGGATATGCCGAGTATGCTGAAATCGCGAGCGGTGAGTCTGACAGGCTTGATGGTCTGGAGTTTGGGCATATTAATCTGGAGAGCCTGGAGGATAGAAAATGGAGACTGATGCGCCCGGATGACCTCGAGAATGTCAGGAAGATTGAGAATGCCGGGATCCCACTGGGCAGGAGATTCGACATCAGTGTGGGCATAGCCACACTTAAAGACAGTGTGTTCATAGTCAGTGAAGACGGCCCCCAGTATTGCGTAAAGGAGCATTTAGGAAATTTGAACCGGATTGAACGAGGCATAACCAGAAGGATCGTAAGGGTTCCTTCGTTCGGGAAAGGAAAGCAACGGAAAAGAGGAGAGACGAGGATCATCTTTCCTTACAGGTTGAACAAAGCAGGCAAGTTCGCACTTATGCCGGAGAAAGAGATGAAGGAGTCTTATCCCCTGTGCTACAGCTACCTCGCCTCCAGGAGGGAAGAGCTTGAAGCCAGAGAAAAAGGGTCTGGCAGATACAAGGCCTGGTACGCCTACGGCAGGACACAGGGACTCGAATCGCATGGCCCGAGACTCTACACTCGGACTTTCTCAAAGGGGCCAGATTTCATGCCCGATGAAGGCGATGCGCTATTCTGCAACGGCTATGCAGTGTTCATCGATCGCGACATCGAGCTGTACAGGAGAATCCTGAACTCGTCCGTCATGGACTACTACATGCGGAAGACCAGCACGGAGATCAGCGGTGGCTACCAGTGCTACCAGAAGAATTATATCGAAAGATTTTCTGTCCCGGATTTATCCCGAAGTGAGAAGGAGTTCATCCTCAATTCCACCGACAAGAAAGAAATTGACAGTTTTCTCGTGAATGCTTACGGCTTGGATCTGCACTGAAGCCCACGAATAATCGCTTCGAAACATGCTTGCCATTCTGGCAGGAAATTTGGCACAGATTTCTTAAATACCGTACGGGATTGCAAATACATGAAATTCCTCAATCTCGGAAGGACTGACCTGAGAGTGTCACAGGTCGGACTTGGTGGATTCTCTTTTGGCACGTCGGGCTGGATGGTGGGCGCCGAAGCTGCCTCCGGAATTCTGGAGCGTGCCATGGATCTCGGAATCAACTACCTGGATACAGCAAACGTGTATTCCAGAGGAGAATCAGAGAGAATCATCGGGAAAATAACTGAGGGGATGAGGGATGAACTTGTAATTTCAACTAAATTCGGGGGCCCGATGGACGACGTGCACAGAGGGTTCAGCAGAAAAGAGGCAGAACTGCAGATCAAGGGTTCCCTCGAAAGGCTGAGGACAGACTACATCGATATTTATATGCCCCACACCTGGTTCGAGCACCTGGATGCATCAGAAATGGTCTCGACTCTTGACAGCTTCGTAAAGAGAGGAACAGCAATGTACTACGGGCTCAGCAATCCAACTGGCTACCAGCTTGCAGAGGCCGATACCCTGGCTTCAGAAAGAGGGCTCGAGAGGCCGCAGGTTGTGCAGAACCACTACAATGCTGTATACAGGGAAGATGAGCACGATGCTGTACCATACTGCCTGAAGAAGGGGATCACCTTTTCGCCGTTCAGTCCGCTCGCTGCCGGCTTTCTGACTGGAAAATACAAGAGAGGCAGGGAGCCTGACAGCATAAGGTCAAAGGAATATGCACTGATGCGCCTCCGCTACTTCCAGGACAATGACTTCGATGTGCTTGATGCTGTGAAGGAAGTGGCGGCTGACTTGGGTGCAAGCGTGCCGGCTGTGTCGCTTGCCTACCTTCTTGAGAAGCGGTTCATGCCAATTGTTGGAATTTCCAAACCCCATCACCTGGACGACGTGGGTTCAGC
>JBJKRS010000083.1:0-13941 GCA_046704525.1 Thermoplasmataceae archaeon | reverse complement strand
ACTCCGTAATGGTGGCCCCGGTCTCCTTCAGCCTGTTCTTTGTCCCGTCGCTGACTCCTGGTGGGATGATTATCTCTATCTCAATGCCGAGGTCTCTTGCAATGTTTGCCATCGCGATTCCTGTGTTTCCAGAAGTACCCTCGACAACAATGCCCTCATTCTTCAGAAGCCCGTCATACTGAGCCTTCTTGATCATGAAAAAGGCACCCCTGTCCTTAACTGATCTGTACTTGTTGAAGTGCTCCAGTTTTGCGAGGATATTCACACCTTCTTTGACGGGAATGGTAAGGATGGGTGTCCTGCCTATGCCAGCGGCGTATGCCTCCTCCCTTATCCTCATGTAAATTGCTTCATCGGGCGTTCCGGACATCTGGTGGGTTATGACTGGGCGGTTATTAGAATTGTCGGGGCGGTCAGACCGTACCAGAACAGTCAAATGTCAGGATTAATTATTCATAAGAGCTATATTCCATAAGTTACTAAATTAAGGTCGAAAAATAGGTCTGTTCCATATTATAAAAATGTTTAAATATATGGAATCACCTTTAGGTACGACAATCGTCAGACAATTGGTAAACATCATAATTGAGAGCCTTGAACTGGATAACTTCAAGTCGTTTGGAAACAGGAAAAAAATACTCTTCAGGAAAGGTTTCACAGTAATCAGCGGACCAAACGGAAGCGGCAAGAGCAACATTGGCGACTCAATGCTATTTGTTCTTGGTGTCAGATCTTCAAAGGCAGTAAGGGCAGACAGGCTGGCTGATCTGATCCACAAGTCGTCGAATCCCGCCAAGCAGAAGAACACATGCAGAGTCACGGTTACATTCAACAGTGAAGATCCTGAGCTTTCTGAGGCGGAGAAGCGAACCATGCTCACACGCGAGTTAACGTCTGACGGCGAGAACTACCACTCAAACTACTATATCAACGGAGAGCGCGTAAGGCATTCTGACGTTGAGCGCCTCCTTGACTCACTTCACATATATCTCGACTCATACAGCTTTGTCCTTCAGGGTGATATAAACAACATTATCAAGATGACGGGGGTCGAAAGGCGAAAACTGCTTGAATCCATATCTGCCATAGAGAGCTTTGACGGTCAGATAGACAAGGCTAGGGCAGACATTGAGGCCATCTCCGGGAACCTCGGAAAGCTGGAGGTACTTTACGAAGAAGCCAGCAGGAGGCTGGAGGAACTAAGGAAAGACAAGGAGAACGCTGAGAAGTACAATTCGTATTCCCAGCGGATAAGGGACCTCCGGACAACACAGCTGAACTATGACCTTACGAGGTTAAACAGGGACATTGAATCCGTTGAATCCCAGATTTCAAACATGTCAAGGGAGATAGACGAGCTTAACGGCCAGAACTCAAGGTATCAGTCTGAAATTGAGGGGAAGAAGGGAGAACTCAGGCGCCTAGAGAAAGAGAGGGACGATATTTCAGGCTCAGAAATGGCAGACGTCCGGAAGAAAATTTCCGACTTAAGGGTTGAAATTGCAGAGACCAGGATGCGAAAGGATGACAAGTCCGAGCAAATAGCGGCCCTCGAGGACGACATAAGGGATACAGAAGAGGACTCAGCAAAGAAGCGGTCCGGAATCACCTCTGAGAGCGAGGAGCTCGAATCAAGAGAATCTGAGCTTGTTGGGATACAGAACAGGATGAGAGATATTGAATCGAAGCTCTCTGAAATCCGGACTGCATTCAAGGATTCGACACACACTTCAAAGAAACATCAGGCCAGGCTCCTTGAAATCGATAATGAAATAGGGGAAATAACACAGAAGAATGATGGCCTCAAGGACAAGTACAGCGTCCTGAGCCAGGAGAAGTCCAGAATTATGCAGGATCTGGTCTCAAAGGAAGAGAGACGTAAAGATCTTGAATTCCAGATCAAGGATGCCCAGTGGAGGCTAAAGGACATACAGGGAACTGACCAGACCAAGAGGAAGAATTTTGAGGATCTGAGGAAACAGTACTACGATGTGAAAAATGAGCTGGAGCAGAACCAGAGAGAGAAGGATGAGAAGAGAGACAGGCTCTCGTCACTTTCCAGGGAATATGACAAGTTGAGCATGACTGTCCAGAACTCGAAGGGGACTGGATCAAGGACACTTTCCGCCATAATTGCGGCTAGAAACCAGAACATCATAGACGGGATCCACGGCCCGATTCGCGATCTCATAAGTTTTGACGAAAAGTACCGGAGTGCAGTTGAAACAACTGCCGGAGGAAGACTTAATTCTGTGGTCGTTGAAAACGACATGGTGGCAGAGAAGTGCCTCGAATACCTCAAGAAGGAGAGAATTGGAAAGCTGACCTTCCTCCCCTTGAACAAGATGAGCACCGGAAGGCCCAGAGGCAAGGCGATCATAGTCCATGGTTCAGCCGGCTCGGAAGGATACGTTTTTGAGCACGTAAATGCCGATGAGGTCTACGAAGCAGTAAAGTGGTACGCTTTCCAGGACACGGTTATAGTTGACACGGTCCAGACAGCCCGAAAGTATATGGTTGGAGTTAGGCTAGTAACACTGGACGGGGACATATTTGAGGCCAGCGGAGCCATAACCGGCGGCTATATTGAGAAGGGAAAAAGCAACGCAGCAGCAGAATCAAAGATGTCCCAGCTCTCAGCTGAGATAAACGAGCTAAATGAAATCCTTAGCATCCTGACTTCCAAGGTCGATGAGGGACGCAGGCTACTGGACGAACTTACCAGCGAACTCACAGAGAGGTCAAAGCAGGAGGGTTCCAAGTCAAAGGAGATAGACCAGCTGAGGGAAGTGTCCGAGAAAGCTGAAAAACAGATCAAGGAGGTGGATTCACAGGTCTCCGAACTCGAGGAATCTCTCAGAAGGACGGAAAACCACCTGTCGAGCCTCAACAACGACATACTCGAGAACGGCGACAGAATAGATCAGCTGACCAAGGAAAAGTCAGAGGTCCATGACAAGCTGAAATCACTCTCCCCCGAGACAGTTGACATGCAGAATGACCTCGAGGGAGAGCAGTCAGAGCTCAGGAGGAAGGAGCAGGAACTGCTCGACAGGATGTCGTCCATACGCTCCGACCTCAAGCACCTGGACAGGAGTCTCCAGGACAATGCAAAGAGTGTTGATTCAGACAGGCAGCAAATTGTGGTGCTAAAGAATGAGATTTCAGAACTTGAGTCAGCGATATCAGAAAAGAACACTGAACTCGAGAAGCATAGAAAAATAGAGGAGGAGATGGACCAGAAGACAAGAGAGCAGACCGAGAAGATCCATGACGCCGAGAATGAGATAGAGAAAATATCCGGCAAAATTGAAAGCAACAGGTCAGCCATTTCCACGAAACACGATGTCATAATAACCCTCAGTTCCAGGATGGAAACCTACCGGACTCGTATCACGGAGACGGAGGAGGAAATCGCAGAAGCTGGCGGAAATGTGATAGAAGAGAAGCTGTCAGCATCTGAGATCAAGTCCAGCATAGGCAATCTGGACGCAAAGATCCAGGAGCTTGGGCCAATAAACCACAAGGCCATAACTGAATTTGAGGAAGTCAGCACAGAGTGCAGAAACATCTCGGAAGAGAGCGAGAAGCTCAGGGGGGAGAAGGAGAGCCTAGAGGATCTGACCGACAGGCTGAACGAGCAGAAAAAGACAATATTCCTGAATCTCTATCATTCAATCAATACCCACATGGGTGAAATCTACTCTAAACTGTCCGCTGGAGGCGAGGCAATGCTTACGCTCTCCGATGAGAGCGATCCGCTAAATGCCGAGGTGTCAATACGGGCCAGGCCGAAGGGGAAGAACTTCAGCAAGCTCCATGCCCTTAGTGGGGGGGAGAAGAGCCTTACTGCCCTCTCGTTCATAATGGCTGTTCAGAGGATCAACCCATCTCCAGTCTACTATCTCGACGAGGTTGACATGTTCCTCGACGGAGCCAACGTGGAAAGGATCGGCAAGATGTTCAGGAGCAATTCCAACACTTCGCAGATTCTCGTAGTTTCCCTGAGGAAGGCAATGCTGAAATATTCTGAAAACATAATTGGAGTGACAAGCTTCGACGAGGAGAATACTGAAGTCTTCGAGAAGTCGCTGGATACGGAGGAGGTCGCCTGATGGACGCAGACGCAATTCTCAGGGACATCGTAGTCCAGGGTACCCTTCTGGACTACAATACGGATGTTTATGCATCGATTCTTCAGAGGATGGATTCCACAAGGGACTTCAGGGAACCGTTTGCAAAACTTGTCGCTGCCACCTTCACAATGTGTCAGGAAGGGGCCATCGATCCCTGGAACGTTGACATTAAGGGATTCAGCAAAGTTTTCCTTTCCATCATCGACGAAAGTTTTGACAGGTTCGGCATGGCAGGCTATCTTATTGGACAGGCCTGGCACATACTTTATGAGAAGACTGAGGAATCAGTCAGCAAGAGAAAAAAACCTGACCCTCTTGATGCTGAGATAGACGAGACGGCCTTTGAGGACATAGACATATCTTACTTTTCCCAGGGTCCTGAAACAGGCACAATTGAGCTCAAGGAGCCAGTAAGACACAAGGAAAGGAGGCAGGTAATGCTAGTGGAACTTCTTGAGGCCATAAGGGTGGCAGCCAAGAAGGAAGAGAGAAGGGCAAGGCCAAAAGCTGAACCCGAGCCCCAGGACGAGTCCGCCATGGAGGAGATTATTTTTGAGCTCCATTCCGAGGAGCCAGAGAAAGAGATCGAGGACACTTACAGAAAGATTCTTTCCCAGCTAGAGGAAACGTTCTTCCTGGAGGAAGTTTGGGGTAGTGACGTGGAATCGAGGTGGGCATTCCTGGTGTACTGCCTGTTCCTGATGAGGGACAGGAGAATCATCCTCAGACAGGACGGGGCTTTCGGCAAAATCAGCATTGAGAAACTGTCCAGGCAGGAATCCCACATGCTGAATGCCTGATCCGACTGCGGAGCGTATCCTCAATGAAACCAGACGGAACTGTGAGCGCATCCGAAATATCCGAGTACTCATTCTGCAGTGTTGCATGGTACATGGACAAGAACGGCTACCCGAGGAGTGCACATTCATCCAGGAGAATGGAGCAGGGTCGCAGGATGCACCAGAAGCTTGAGCCGAAGTACAGGCAGGTGACACTGGCATCTAAGATCTCAATAGGCGGGGCAATCATCGTGGTATTGCTATTTGTCGCACTGGCCCTAGGGCTGATCTGAGTGAATTCTGACGAGTTATACATTATCCTCGCTGTATTTCTCACCTTCCTGGTCCTTCTGGCTATTCATTTCGGCAGGTCAAGGGAAAGGTTTGCAATGCCAACAGGAGATGCTGTGTACAGTGACCTGATGGCTGAGGGCCGGATCCTCAGATCACAGAGGTACGGAATAACAGGCAAGCCTGACAAGATAGTGCAGAATAGGGAGGGGGTCATACCGTATGAATACAAGACAACCGATTCCCAGACGCCCAGGGAGGGGCACATGCTCCAGATGGCAGCCTATTTCCTCATTCTGGAAGAGAACTATCCTGGCCTTCCCGTTTCATACGGAGTCCTCAAGTACAGGAATTCTGCCTTCAGGATAGAGAACTCGCCGCAGCTCAGGGAGGAACTGTTCAATGTAGTTGACCTGATGCGCATGTCCGGAGGGATGCCCGACAGGAACCACGAGAGCCCACGGAGATGCGTATACTGCAGTTTCAGGGAGATATGCCCGCAAAAGTTAATTAAATAACACAAGATGCGCGCAAATCAATGGAAAGACTGGAACTGCTTACCAGGAACATGGTAGAGACCATAACTGAAGAGGAGGCATCGGATGCCCTGAACAGAAAAGGCGTCAAGGCGTACCAGGGGTTTGAGCCTTCGGGGCTTCCGCATCTTGGTACCGGCCTTCTGTGGCCAAGAAAACTCAACGATCTGGTGGAGCTGGGCATCGAGACAACGGTGCTTCTGGCTGACTGGCACGCCAAGGTCAATGACAAGCTCGGCGGAGACATTGACCTGATAAGGAAAAGCGGGAGGATCCTGATGAGCAGCATGAGAGCCATGGGGATCAGCGAGAAAGTGAAATTTGTCTGGACATCAGACGTAGTGGCTGATCCTGGCTACTGGAGCCTCCTGCTCTCAGTTGCAAAAGCATCTAACCTTGCACGGATCCGTAGAGCACTGCCAATTATGGGAAGGACTGAGGATGATGCTGACAAGGACTTCAGCAAGTACATATATCCGCTGATGCAGGTTACAGATATCTTCTACATGGACCTCGATTTCGCCTTTGGCGCTATGGACCAAAGGCACGCCCATATGCTCGCCAGGGACGTTGCTGAAAAGATGGGAAGGAAAAAGGTCATCTCCATCCACGGCCCACTCCTGGGAAGCCTGTCGGGCAGCGGAAGAATGGACTCCTTCAAGAAGATGTCCAAGAGCGACCCAAATTCTGCAATTTTCCTGTTTGACTCGTCAGCAGTACTTGAGGGAAAGATAAAGAAAGCGTTCTGCCCTATGAAGGAAATTGACGGGAATCCGCTTGCAGACATAGTCAGGCACATCATTTATCCGTACTTTGGGAAGGATTTTGTGATTGAGAGGCCCGCATCGAAGGGAGGCCCGGTTGCACCAGAAGAGTACAGTGAATTTGCGCGGATGTACAAGGAGGGCTCAATACATCCGGTAGATCTGAAGAATTCAGTTTTTGATGTCCTGAATGAAATGCTGGCTCCAGCTAGGAAGCTGGCAGAGAAAGAAGACATAGATCTGACCAGGGCTTGATCCCGGGATCATTTTATCTTCTCTATCACCACGGAGCCATCTTCGAAATAGAAACCAAGTATATCCTCAGGCATGACTCCAAGTTTCTCTGTAACCTTCCTTGGGAGGGTTATCCGCAGAGAACTGCCTCTCTTTGAAACATGGGAAACATCCAGGAGAATTTTTTCTGTGCTCGTAACAATATATAATCTTCCAACTATTTAAACAATGAGTATAATTACAATTGGGGCATAATTATAGGAGTTCGACTTTGTTTCAGAAAAAGGAGTCCAAATTGGCCTGAGAAGTTCTCTTGTGAGCTTTCTCGAGCGTCTCTATGAAGGGCAGTACTCTGTCCCGGGAGAAACTGTGCTCGTCACACAGGAACTCCAGAAGGCCATCCCTGTCAGGGCTGTTGAATGTCAGATCGTAGTCTTCTGTTACATTGGGTTCTGTGAATACTTCGATTATCTTGTCCAGGTTCTCTATTTCCACTTCCCTTGCAGCCAGCACACTCCTTATGTCGCCGTGCTTCTTTATGAGCTTAAGTGCTGTCTTGGCCCCAATCCCCTTGATTCCCCTGTTGAAGTCCGTTCCGACCAGTATTCCGATTTCTATGAGCTGTTCCTGTGTTATCTGGTTGCCTTCCAGCGTTTCAGATAGGCTGATTGCTTCAGGCTGCACGTTCAGATAGATGTTTCTTCCAGGAACCTTCCTCCTTCCAAACACTGCGAAGTTCCTTAGTACGGTAGAAGCTCTGAAAAGGAGACAGTCGTAATCCTGTGAGATAACTCCCGCCACGTCTCCTTTGTATGACATGTGAGAAGCCTGCGCTTCCCCTTCGGATGGTGCGTTGACGTATGGAAGCCCCATGAGAGAAAGAAGCTCCTTTGTATCTTTCACTGTATCCCTCCCGACATGATTGATCCTTCCGGAGAGGGACCTTACCCTTTCAGTATCCCCCGCCTCTTTGGCCCGTTCCAGCTCGACCCTGGCTTTCTCCTTGGCAAGCTGCCTCTCCTCTATTGTTCTGTTCTTGAGCTCTGTCGGCTTACCGTCGAAGACATAAACTGGCCGTATGCCACCATCAAGCATGCTTGTGGTTCTGTAGAAGATTCCGGAAAGATGCGAGGTGACCCTCCCCTGCCTGTCCATGAGTGGTGTGCCGTCAGGCTGCCTTATGCTGCTGAGAAACTGGTAGAGTATGTTGTAGGCATCCACAGTGAGGACAGTGCCGGAATAATCCTTCATCGTGACATTATGCTTAGACACAAGATCTGAAATATCGACGCCCAAATTCACACCTCACAGGTAATACCATAGTCCATTATCCTGAACTCAGACGATTTTCCCTCGGGCATCGACCTGTGCTTCGAAACGGACATTTTCCTCTTGCTGTCAGGGAGCTTTTCAAGCTGGTAAACAGCTTTCATGGTATGGTCAATTATAAAGCCGCCAAATGGCTGTAGATTTCTGGACTCAACATCCTGGTAAATCTGGTTAGTTATCAGGACTGGAATGCCTCCCTTCAGGGCAATGGAAGACAGGAGGCTTAGCTGCTTCTGGAAGCCAGCAGATCTGGCGCTTGCATCTGATGTTTTCTCAAGCCTGAAATATTCGGTGAACGAATCAACAATTACGATGCCAATCTTCCGATCCTTCTCAACCATCTTTGAGACCCTCATTATCGAGAGTTCCTGGTCATCCAGGGAGGAAACCCTGTAAAGCAGAAGTTTTTCAGCTGGATCTGTCGACCCGCCGCAAATCTGAAGAAATCTGTCAGTAGAAAAGCCTTCAGTATCGAGGAAGACAGCACTCTTGCCGGACCTTATTGCTGCCAGGGCGAAAAGCATTGACATGTTGCTCTTGCCCGAACCCCCTTCGCCATAGAACTCTGTAATCACTCCGGATTCCAGCCCTCCTCCCATGAGGGAGTCTATGCAATTGACGCCAACTTGCAGTTTTTCGTGCCTGCCTGCTGGGTCCACCTTCTCCATATCTTCCTAATGCACAGGGTTCATATTGAGTCTTACGTCGAAGTAAGGCAGTTCTCTATAATCACACGGGCCAAGTCTTGCAAATCATTTGATCTGAGCTCTAAAGAAGCGGCTTCGCCAACTTCCTCCTCCATGGGGTTGAACCCAACTGAAAAGCCGGAATTCCTGAACATCTGTATATCCTGTTTTGAATCACCCACAGAGACAGTCCGGTTCGGCCCAATTTCAAGAGCATCCTGCAGGCCTCTTACTACCTGCCCTTTTTTAAGCGGGTCAACTTTTGAGTTTCCGAAGGGTAGAACATGGTCATCACTGTCTGTGGCAAGAGCATTTGAGAAAGTAAAATCGAACATGAAAATGCTGTTGATTCTGTCTGCCAGCCAGGAAATGCCTGCTGAAACTATTGCAAGAGTTGCATCGTGAGCCTTGAGGGATGACATTGCGCTTTCAAGGTTATCACGCAAAGGTATGCGATAAAGCAGGCCAACTATGTCGCTCTTGTACAAGTTCCCGGCCTTCTCCTTCCATAGCTTCACATCACTCTCGAGAAAATCCTCATAGCTGAGTTTCCTGTCCTTGAAAAGAGTGTAGTTTATCCTGTTATCGACACCCATGGAGTCATGCACAAACTGCCAGCTGCTATGGTGCTGAGTCAGCACACCGTCCATGTCGAAAACTACAAGGGTCTTGTTTTTCGTATTCATCGTGAAACCCGCTGAGCTGTAATACAATGTTGTTTTAAGATATAACAGAATCGAGAATTCCCTTTACACCTAATAGGATTTGGCGAAGAGGGATTTCTTTCCGTCTTTTCCGCAAACAACGCATTTCCCGCCTTCTTTTTCTCCGTTCAGATTGCCCAGGGCTGCAAGTTCAGAATACTCATCTATTTTTTCTGCACATTCCCGGGAACCACACCAGAATGCAATTGACACCCCGTCCTTCTCTTTCATCTCTTCCAGGGTTGAAGAAGTGACCAATTTTGAATTGAACTGTTCAGTCGCAAGCCTTCTCATAGACTTCGCCACTTCATCCAGCACATCTCCGGCGCCATTCAGGAAAGCGTCTGTGCTGAGAGTCCTTTTCCCCTTAACAGGCCTCAATGCAAGAGTTACGTTTTTCTTAGAAACCTCCCTTCCACCAATCTCAATCCTTACGGGGACTCCTCTCATCTCCCAGTCATTGTACTTGTATCCCGGGGTGTAATTGTCCCTGTCATCCACTCTTGCCCTGAAGCCCATAGCAATAAGCTCCCTCATGAGGCTACTGGCGTAGCTGACAGTGTCGTGTTCCTCGGACGGTATTGGGACTATTATGAACTGTACGGGCGAGATGCCTGGGGGCAATATAAGGCCCCGATCGTCACCGTGGACTCCTATTACCGCTGCAAGCAAGCGCTCGCTCATTCCAAACGTTGTCTGGCTGACGAAATGGTGATCTCCGTTGTCATCCGCGTATTCAACACCGTAATTCTTCGAGAAGTTCGTTCCGTACTGGTGTATGGTCCCTATTTGAAGTGTTCTTCCGCTTGGCATTATGGTATCAAACGCGGTAGTGTACATTGCACCTGGAAACTTGTCCCATTCTGGCCTCTGCGTTGTTATGTACGGCAGGCAGAGCACTTCGGTGAGCTCTTCCCAGACAGTCTTATACTGAGCCATCTGGTTTTCGGCATCCTCGAAAGTGGCGTGGGCGGTGTGTGCTTCGAAGAAATGTATTTCCCTTATTCTTATGAATGAACGCGTATGCTTTGTCTCGTGCCTGTAGACACTTACAATCTGGTAGATCTTCATGGGCAGGTCTGCGTGGGACCTGATCCAGAGGGAAAGCATTGGGTACATTGCCGCCTCGCTGGTAGGCCTGAGTGCAAGCTCCACTTCCAGATTTTCATGGCCGCCCCTGGTGATCCAGTAAAGTTCCCCTTCGAATCCTTTCACGTGCTCAAATTCAACCATTAGGGCGTCCCTGGTAATTGGCACCGGAAAGCTGACTTCCTGGAACTCTCTCTCATCAACGAGGCTCCTTATGGTCCTGTCAATGTTCTGCATGAGCTTGAGCCCATAAGGTCTCCAGACGTTCATTCCCTTTACATGGTAACGCTTGTCGCTAAGCTCAGCGATCTCGACGATCTCATTATACCACTCGCTGAAGTTCTCCTTCCGGTTCTCCATCTGAACGAACTGAACTCCTTGTAAGTAATTAATTTTCCTGAATTGTCGTCAAATGCGCCCTGCGTTTGCCAAGGACGGAAGAATGATATATTATTCGGGTATGGGTATGCGTGATAGAGGACCCTCTTCAGGACGAAGAAAGGAAATTTATTGTAAAGTCCGCGGAACGTCTCATACCCATCAGGTCAATATCTCCAGAATCCGGAGGATCTGGTGAATCAGAGCGTGCAGAAGAAATTTGCAGAATACTGGATGGAATAGGCATTAAGGATTATTCCCGGTATGATGTTGAGGACGAGAACGGGTGCAAGAGGCCCAACATTGTCGTCAAGTCAGGATACCAGGACAAGACTTTCTGGCTTATTGCGCACATAGATACCGTTCCTGAAGGCGATCTGACACTGTGGTCCAAACCCCCTTTCAAGGCTACACTGGAAAAAGACCGAATTTATGGGAGGGGAATCTCAGATAATGGCCAGGCCGTTCTTCTTTCGCTTCTCCTCCTCAAGAATCTTAAGAAAGACAAGCTGAAGTACAATCTCGGAATAGCATTCGTCTCTGACGAGGAAACTGGCAGCAAGTATGGAATTCAGCATCTTCTCGAAAAGGACATTTTCAAGCATGATGACCTGATCCTTGTGCCTGACGCAGGAAACGAATCCGGTGATGAAATAGAGGTTGCTGAAAAGAGCATTCTGTGGCTCAAGTTTACAATAACCGGGAAGCAGTACCATGCCAGCATGCCGCTCAACGCTATCAACGCATCCCGTGAGGGGATGAAGTTCATAATGGAACTCGACAAGCTTCTACATGACAAGTTCAAGGACGTAGTTGACATCTATCTTCCTCCATATTCAACTTTTGAACCTACAAAGCATGAAAAGAACGTAGACAACATCAACACAATACCTGGGCTTGACATCCAGTACATGGATTGCAGGATCCTTCCCAGATACGATCTTGATGTCGTAATTGATCAAGTGAGAATGAAGATACGGGACTTTGAAAAAGGAAGCAAGGCCAAGATTACCTTTGAGGCAACACAGAAAGAACAGGCGCCTGCACCGACTTCACAGAATGCGGAAGTGGTCAGGAAACTCAGAGAATCGCTGAAAAACAAGAGAGGCTCCGAAACAAGTGTAATTGGAATCGGCGGCGGAACCTGTGCTGCCTACTTCAGGAAGAAGGGGTTTGATGCAGCAGTCTGGTCAACTACTGTTGCAGAATGCGCTCACAAACCGGACGAGTACATGATCATAGACCACGTTCTCAAGGACAGGGACGTTATCGAAGACATACTCTACAGTTAATCCCTCTTATGCAGTGCCGTCATCCTCGTCCGTCTTTGTGAGGTC
Source organism: Thermoplasmataceae archaeon (assembly GCA_046704525.1). Taxonomy (GTDB): domain Archaea; phylum Thermoplasmatota; class Thermoplasmata; order Thermoplasmatales; family Thermoplasmataceae. Next base: position 1,678 of record JBJKRS010000083.1, on the reverse strand, counting down.
AACCATCCGGCTGACACCATCTATTTCATTTATTATTTCCGCGACGGTATCAGGGACCGAGGAATGCCAGTCTCCTCCCTTTATGATTGCCTCCCTTATCCTGGTTCCAGACCACTTGCTTCTATTTATGAGCTTGAAAGCCCGCGTGTCGTATCCTTTCTCATAAAACAGCCTGCTGACCAGGGGGTTATTTGTATACACAGTGCGGAACCCCGGAGTGAGTGACTCAACGTGAGCGACCCAGAGAGGATTTGAATTGACGTCTTCAATGGGCACCAGGTAGAAGTTGTGTATCCCCTCGGCTTCCAGGGCAGATGCAATCATGAGATAACGTTCACCTGCTGTGAACGGGTCCTTAAGGGTGTGCGAATACTGGGCACTTCCTATGCCGATAATGACAGAAGGGCTTGAGCTGAGAACTTCCTTGATTATTTCGAGATGCCCCTTGTGAAAAGGCTGGAACCGCCCGACAATAAAAGACCTCATGCTCTGTTGAATTACAAGGTTTAAATAAAACCTTTACCGCTGAGACCAGAAATTCAGATGTGAGAATTGTTTCAAACAGGTGATATGCCAATGGCGACTTTTTCTCCGTTTATGTCCCACTCTCTGGCCTGGCCTTCGCGGCCTTCTTTCAATTCAACGCTCAGGGTCTCATATTTTATGCTCTCGCCGAACATCTTGAGAGTTTCAGGTATTATTCCCCCACCAGTTACCGTAGTGCTGATCTTCTGGTCGTACTCAAGGTTGAGGTCCTTCCTCATGACCTGTATCCTTCTTATGAGCTCCCTGGCTGCTCCTTCAAGAAGCAGATCCCGGTCTATTTTGGTATTCACGTACACCTCAATTCCGGCACCCAAATCATTGGTTGAGGCATAAGGGTCCGAGGTGGTTTCATTTATGGTTGCCAGTTCAGGGCTCACTTTGACTCCATAAGCATCTATTTGCTGCCCGGCCTTTATGGCTGACACGAGCTCCTTCTGGCTCGCCTCCTCAAAGAGCTTCTGGGCTTTTCGCAAGTCTCCCCTCAGGACAGGGGCAGCTTTTGATATCTCAAGGACAGCCCTCTCGGTTACTGGTCGTTTGTCCTGACTCACGAAAAACATGTCCCTTGTGTTAGTCTCTGCTTTGAGAAGTTCAAGAACATCCTCCCCTGGCTTTTCCAATCCGTAAACAAGTATGTCTGTCACCGGTTGCCTTCCTTTCAGGTTCTTGAGCTGCCTTACTCTCCTCACGCACTCTATGATTGACGAAGCTTTTTCAAACTCCACTTCGAGAGAACTGTCTATGAGTTTCCCCTCTGCTTCAGGAAATGCTTCATCATGGACGCTGTTCCTGTCACTGGTAAGCATAAGGTATATGTAATCAGTAGTGAAAGGTGCAATGGGAGCAAGCATCCTGAGTGTTGCATCAAGGGTGTAGTACAGAGTGCTGTAAGCCTTTCTCTTTTCATCGCCCATCGTGTCGGACCAGAATCTTCTTCTGGACAGCCTGAGGTAAAAGTTCGAGGTTCGGTCTATCAGTTGCTGTATGGCCTTCAGGGCTGTGTGGAGCTGGTAGCCATCCATCTTTTCACTAACCTCTTTTGCAGTCGAATTGACCAGAGAGACCATCCATTTGTCAAGCCTGTTCTGGGAAGTCTCGAGCCCATCATACTTGTAACCGTCCAGGCTAGCAT
>JBJKRS010000082.1:0-7388 GCA_046704525.1 Thermoplasmataceae archaeon | reverse complement strand
ACACTGCATCTATCCGGATTCCGTCTGCATGGTACCTGTCAAGCCAGAAGAGAGCGCTAGAAACCAGGTAATTCCTGACCTCACTCTTCCCGAAATTGAATATCAGGGTGCCCCAGTCTGGGTGTTCTCCTCTTCTCGGATCCTCATGCTCATAAAGGTGGGTCCCGTCAAACTCAGCCAGTCCGTGAGGATCCTTGGGGAAATGTGCGGGCACCCAGTCTAGGATCACCCCGACTCCGCTCTGGTGACAGCGGTCAATGAAATACATGAAGTCCTCGGGCGTTCCGTACCTTGAGGTTGGGGCGTAATAGGCTGTCACCTGGTAACCCCAGGATGCGTCATATGGATGCTCCATGATTGGCAGCAATTCAATGTGTGAGTAGCCAAGGTCCTTGACATATGGAATGAGCTGGTCCGCGAGTTCTCTGTATCCCAGGAACCCATAAGGATCGCCCTCAGGCCTCTTCCAGGAACCAAGATGGACCTCGTATACCGACATGGGACTTTCACAGGCATTTCTGTTTTTCCGCTGAGCCATCCATTCCTTGTCCCCCCAATGGTAGTCAGTGGAACTTACAATGGAGGCTGTGCTGGGCCTGTATTCCATCCTGAACCCGTACGGATCGGATTTCTCCAGGACCTCCCCATCCAGTGTCCTGACAGCATACTTGTAGAGCTCCCCTTCCTTGAGACCGGGAATGAAAATCTGCCAAACACCTGAATCCCTTACATTCACCATGGGGGTCTCGCCTTTCTGCCAGTGGTTGAAGTTACCTATGACTGCCACTGTAAGCGCGTTAGGGGCCCACAAGGTGAACCTCACACCCTGTGTGCCATCCCTTTCCACAGGATGAGCCCCGAATATCTCATAGCTTTTCTCCAGCTCCCCCTTGCCGAAAAGGTGAAGCTCAAAATCCTTGATATCTGCCTCAAAGCTGTACGGATCCCTTCGGCACTCCCGGTATCCTGTCCTGCTAACGCTGCATATCCTGTAATCAGCTTCGAACTCCTCTTTCCTCACTCTTGCCACATGGAGGCCAGTTTCACTGGACTTTCTCATCCTGTGCGTCCTTCCGGAGCATTCCAACCATGCACTGGTTGCCCTAGGAAGGAATGACCTTATCTCTACAAATCCGCGGCCCAAGTGCGGGCCAAGCACTTCCTCCGGATGGCAGGACCTGAAATCCCTGATCTCGTGAACGCCTGAATTCGGGGACATTTACGTATCATACAAGAGTGGATATATTATCTAAACGTTACGCTGGGCATCTCCAATGCTATTCCCCGGGAGAAATCTGTGCCAGGGAAATAGTGGACAGCGAAATCCCGTTGACGCACCGATACAAAGAATTAAAAAGATCAAGGGATTCTCAGCTTCTATGGTGAGGTTTCTTCCATTGGCCAATGGAAGACTCAAGGTCAGCTTCGACGAAAACTACAGAATAGCTGATTTCTACTTTTCAGAACATGCTTCCGAAAACCATGCGGGGAAGACGCCCTTCCTGGAAGGGATTTCTGTTGACGGGCACTTCACATGGATCGACAGGACCATGCTCTCATCCTACTCATATTTTGACAGCACTCTTGTTGGCCAGACCTTATACGGCACTGCCGGAATAAGCGTGGAGAACTATGATTGTGTTGACATATATCGTGACATATACCTCAGGAAGGTAAGGGTAACTAACCAAACGGACCACTCAAAAGATGTCAGATTCTTCTACCACCAGAATTTCAACATAAGCGGAAGCGACGTTGGAGATACTGCCCAATACATTCCTGAACTCAGCGGAGTAATGCACTACAAGGGGAGCAGGTACTTCCTCGCATCAACCATCGATTCTGCCGGAAATACACCAGACCAGTATGCAACCGGAGTTGAGGAGTTTGACGGGAAGGAGGGGACCTGGAGGGATGCTGAAGACATGGAGCTCTCCATGAATCCGGTATCTATCGGCTCCGTGGACTCGGTTATCAGAAACTCAGTGATCGTTGGTCCCGGTGAAAGCGCCGAGTTTTTCTACTTCATAGTCTGCTCGGACCAGATGAAAGGCCTCAATGAGGTGTGCAAGGCACTGAGCTTCCAGGAATTTGACAGAATGCTGACCAGGACAAGCAACTACTGGAGGCTCTGGGCATCCAAGAGGCCAATAGATGCTGGAAGCAATGCTGATATTGCCTATCGGCAGTCTATCCTGATTGAGAGGACACACATCAATGACTCAGGTGCCATAGTGGCCTCATGCGACAGTGATGTGCAGGACTTCAACCGGGACGGCTACTACTACGTCTGGCCAAGGGATGCATCCATAGTGGCATATTCGCTGCTGCTTGCAGGCCATGGCAGCCCTGCAAGGCGATTCTTCAGATTCTGTGACAGCGCACTGAGCGAGGGCGGATACATGCACCACAAGTACAGGGCAGACGGCCCTCCTGCCAGCAGCTGGCTTCCTCATGTCATCCGGGGAAACCAGATATTACCCATTCAGGAAGATGAGACTTCTTTGATATTGTGGGCTCTCTGGAAATACTACCAGGAAACCTCTGATGTCGAATTCATCGCCTCGATATACGAATCCCTTATCAAGAAGGCAGCCGACTTCATAGTGAATTTCACAAGAGAGGACGGCCTGCCGAGGGAATCATTCGACATCTGGGAGGAAAGGTACGGCATTCATGCCTACACGGTTTCAACAGCATTCGCAGCGCTCAAGGCTGCTTCCTATTTTGCTGAGACGTTCGGGGACAAGGAACTTGCCACAGGCTACAGAAGCCATGCCGAGCGAATGTCAAACTCCTTTGAAAAGTTCTTCTACAGCGAGGAAAAGGGCAGGTACGCCAGGTCCATAATTGATGGCCAGCCAGATTTCACCATTGACAGCGCCCTCTCTTCAATCTCCATCTTTGGAATGCGGGATGCAGGGAATCCGCGAGTCAGGTCAACGATGGACCAGGTGATTGGGAGACTGTGGGTAACCAGCTCTGGCGGTTTTGCAAGATATGAGGATGATCCATACCAGAGGGACCGAAGTGACAGATATGCCACGGGAAATCCGTGGATCATAACTACACTGTGGGTCGCCCAGTACTACATGTCCATAGGGCACATGCAGCAAGCAGAAAGCATGATCCAGTGGGTCTTGGACAGAAGGAACTCTTCAGGGGTGCTGCCAGAGCAGGTTAAGCCTTCAAGTCTTGTCCACACCTCCGCGTCTCCCCTTGCATGGAGCCATGCAGAGCTCGTAATTACACTCGTACAGTACAGCGAATCTTTGAAGGCAGGAGCGAAATCCAGGCATAACCCACTTCCCCTGAAAACTGGAATGGTATCCGGCACGTGATTCCTGCCTTTCCCCAGCTTACTGGTTTCCCCCGTTCCTGTATATTTCGAGGACTGCCTTCAGGTCGCGCGCAGCAAGCTCTGGCGGGAACGGGACTTCTGTATCTGCTTCTATGCTGCCCATGAACCCTTTCATTTCTTCCCTGAAGACATCAAATTCCCCAATCTGAACAAGCCTGTTGTTCACGATCGGGTCTCCGAATGCCCTCATCCCCCTCAGGGCCCTGAATCCACCCTGGGGCCTTGTCCCGATGTCCTCCAGAATAAGCCCCTCAGTCCCGGCGATTTCGTAGCCCGGAGCTTTCAGCACTCCCGGGTATGCCCATGAATAAAAAAGCAATCCCTTGGCCCCGGAACTGAAATCGAATATTGAGATTGAGGTGTCCTCCATCCCATTCCCTGTTGCGCTGTACACCTTTGAAGTTATGCTGTCATACTCTCCCCCGAGGTTCAGCATGGTATTCACGAAATGAATCCCGCCGTCTATCAGGGCACCGCCTCCCATTGATTCATGAACCCCTCTCCAAGAACGGAAAGGGGTAAGACCCTGGTTTCGGATAATAATGGTGTGCAATCTGCCTATTTCATTTCTGCATATGGAATCCCTGATTCTGGCAATAGCAGGCTCAAAATGGTACTGGTCTGCCACCATCAGCTTTTTGCCGGTCTCACGCGCCACTGAGATCATGCGGCCTGCGTCTTCGAGTGTGGTTGAAATGGGCTTTTCCACGAGCACATGCTTCCCCGCTCTGAGCGATTTTATCGACATGGGGGCGTGAAGGTTGTGGGGCACTACGAGGTCAACAGCCTCTGCACCGCTTTTCAATGCATCATCGAGGTTATCGTAAGACTTCCTGACATCATAGTCCTGCAGAACCCTTTCCCGCACAGCAGGATCCCTCTCAACAATGCTTATGTCTGCTCCAAGCGAAGAAAGGGCATCCAGGTGGTACTTGGCAAAGCCACGGCACCCAACAACAACTATCTCCATTGCCCAATAATGGGGGATGGGATAATTAATTTCCCGGCGCTGTGTATCTAAAACTCCTTGACGTAGTCTGAATCATCCGTTGCTGGAGATTCAGCCTGATTCGTGTACTCTCTGTGGCTCCTGAGGACGTGGAGAGCCTCCCCAACAAGGAGCCCTGACGTGAGCGCGAGAAGTGCGTCCACCGCAAACAGGATCTGAAGGTTGCCTGAAAACTTAAACTCCAGAACAATTCTTACCAGGAAAGACGCCAGCCAGACACCCATTATTATGGGGGACCTCTTGAAAAAGAGAGTTCCGTTCTGCTCGAAGAAGTGCACTTCCCTGCCAAAAAGATAACCTATCAGAAAACCGGCAGGGATTGCTGCCAGGGAGGTTAGCGCAATGGGGTATGAGATTTCCAGGGGTATAACCGCTATGACCGTGATTAGGAGATACATCACTGGAAGCCTGAGAACTATTGCCTTGCTGAATCTCCTGCCTCTGAATCCACGGATCATTCGTATCGTTATTGCTACTGCGATGAATCCCAGAAAGACTATGAGTCCGCTTGTGCCTCCCCCGAACCCGAATTGCGGAGTCGTTGGTGGGGAAGCAGAAGGCAGAACACTTGACAGAAGGGCTGTAATATCCATATTGTATCTTACTTAGCATCGTAATACTGATATTAACATTTCCACCTGGCCTTTCCAATTTCTCGAAACTTAGCAGGGAACTGATTCCTCTGGGAGATTCATGAGTATGGTGAGGGCAGAAATTTTTACGCACGTGAAGTATGCATACGGGAATGCCGCTCAAAACGAGTCACCACGTATACTTCCGGAGTTCCCAGGACATGGAACAGGTTTGTGATGGCTCGGTGGATCTTGTTGTAACCTCACCTCCGTATCCCATGATATCAATGTGGGACAACATTTTCTTCGCAATGAATCCGGAGATCAGGACGGCTCTCGAGGATCACAGGGGAATGGATGCATTCAGGCTCATGCATGATGAACTGGACAGGACATGGAACGAAGTTTCGAGAGTCATGAAGGATGGCGGCATTGTTTGCGTGAATATTGGGGACGCAACAAGGACCGTCGGCGGTGAATTCCGCCTTTACTCTTCACACTCAAGGGTGATCCAGTTTTTCACTGGGAATGGTTTCAACGAGCTTCCCGGAATTCTATGGAGAAAGCAGACCAATTCTCCAAACAAATTCATGGGATCGGGCATGCTACCAGTTGGAGCATATGTGACGCTGGAGCACGAGCATATCCTTGTCTTTAGAAAGGGGCGGAGAAGGGAGTTTGCAGAGGATTCTGACAGGGAGAGAAGAATGGAGAGCGCATTTTTCTGGGAGGAAAGGAACACGTGGTTTTCAGACCTGTGGCAGGATTTGAAGGGCATCCGCCAGGACATAGGCCCCATGGGTAGGGCCAGAAGTGGCGCATATCCGCTGTCTGTTCCATTCAGGCTCGTAAACATGTATTCAGTTCTGGGGGATACTGTGCTTGACCCTTTCACAGGTACTGGCACGACTATTGTTGCTTCAGCCATATCTGGCAGAAACTCACTTGGATACGAGAATAATAAGGATATGGTAAGGATCATTGAAGAAAGCATGAAACAGGCAGAGAGTCTTTCTAAATCCATGGTCGAGCACAGAATGAGGTCACACGGGGAATTCTTGAGAACTCAGACCGGTGGCAGAACCGTCAAGAATTACAACAATAACCTCAGTGCAGGCGTAAAACACCGATCGGAAGAGCATATCCGGCTTTTCGTAATCGACTCAATCAGGCACGGGACGACCCCGGGAGGGTACGAAGCCGAGGCTGAGCATATTGAGTTCAAACCGCCCTGAACTGTCAGTTTACGTGCAAAGGTCAGATTGCACCAATATAGTTATATAACCAATTTAGAGTGACTGCAAGGCAGATGAATGACCCCCATAGCTCAGGGAATTCCATTCTAGTCGTGAGATGGCACTTCCGGATTATACATGTGATTATGCTCCTTGGCTCGGCTTTTCTGGCCTATAGTGCACTTGGACTGGATGATGACGGGCGTGCAATAAATGGTGCACTTAGCATGTTCTTCCTTCACAGGTATGTTGGTCTTGCTTGGGGTGCTCTCCTTGTCCTATACGGCATAACCAGGATGGCAGGAAGAAGGGTGACACTCCTGGACCCGCTTAGAAAACCCATTGGCGAGCAGGTAAGAGAAGGTCTTTCGGTAGTAGGTCGATATTTCTTTGGAATATCCATCTCTCAGAGGGTAAGAAGCAAGATGGGCAGGCACAATGTTCTTGCCGCATACGCGTTTTTGGGGCTTGTTTTCGGATTGTTACTTCTTGGGGTAGGGGGCCTGGGGCTCGTCCTGTTACCGGGAGAAACAGGCCTCTCAGAAGTATTCATTGGGATCCATATACTCGGTGCCGGCTTGCTCGTATTGTTCGTGCTCGCTCATATCTTCGCCGTGATAAACAAAGAGAATTTGCCTCTCCTGAAGGCAGCATTTGGCAATGGGAGGATAAGCAGGGATTATTTGGAGAGTCATATGCCGGCCTTCAACGCCGAAAGAAGAAGATAACATCCGGACCTCTGTGCCAGAAATGCAAGGTGCGAGGGATGGGATTTGAACCCACGAACTCCTACGAGACAGAATCTTAAGTCCTGCACAGTTGGCCAGGCTTTGTTACCCTCGCAATTAATCGGTTTATACTCCAGGAATATATTAAAAGTGCTGAAATTCGAATATGGAGATGAATGTGTCCTGTCTTTAGAATTGAATGTGGGAGAATATCAGGCAATAAGGGCTTGAACAATTTTCGATTTATAATTTTAAATAATCTTAAATAAACTCTTGATATGAATTTGTATGGAAACTTCTCAATAATTTGTCCACGCGTAGTAAATAACGGTTTAAATATCGATTGTGAATTATTATTCATGGCAAAAGAAAAGCCTAAAACGCAGGAGACAGAGGAACAGCTTACCATTAGGAAGGAGGTTAGAAATGATTGGGAAGGGATAGAGCCAAAAATAATAAAGATGGTCCATAAGTTTGAAGATT
>JBJKRS010000081.1:0-14309 GCA_046704525.1 Thermoplasmataceae archaeon | reverse complement strand
ATCGAGTATATCATAGAGCTCTGGGCTTTTACGGAAGAATCGTAATAATATACTGACGAGCCGGGTGAAATTACAACGTTGTTGTGGGTAATCGAATGGAAGAGTATGCTAACATTCACTGAATACGCCCCGCTGTTCGTTACCTGCAGTGTCCAGTTTCCCGCATCCGGGGCAAGAATGCTCGTTGAGCCGGTCGGCAGCTTGTTGAACTGCAGTGTGGAGAAAGGTGTGGATGTTCCCTGCATTAGCGATGCGCTGATATTAACGCTCTGGTAGTACGATAGCTTGTACGTCAGGTCGTCCCCGCTTCCAACTCCAGCTTTGGGAATGGAGGCTGACTTCCCCGGGAGGACTGTGAGTGTATGATCCGAAGTTCCGGTAGAGAGAAAATACACCGAGGCAGCGAAAAGGACCATTGACACCAGGATCATTATTATGCCGATTTTCCTGATCCTTCTAGGGTTTGTGCGCATTACGTTCCACATGGAGCTCCATTCGCATGCATAATGTACCTTAAGATTTCTTCGCTGCCAATCTACATGCTCACGTTGATCTCTTCAGAATCCTGCACGTTAAGTGTGCCCACACGCATCATTGAGCGTATGAGATCTGAATGGGACTCGATGATTCCACTCCTGCCCGAAACTTTGAGCGCATCTATCCCTGCACCCATGGACATCTTCTGGGAGGTTTTCAATTTCCTTATGCCGGATATGACCTCAAGTATGTAATCAATGTCAGCCTCCTGTGATTCGAATACCTTGGATCTGTCTTCAATGGGCCAGGACTCAAGATGCACGCTGTCCTTGGCATCGGGGAACCTGCACATCGCATAGGTCTCCTCAGTGATGAATGGCATGACTGGGGCATAAAGTATCAGGACTCTCCTGAATACAGAATATGCAACTGAAAGGGTCTCCTCTCTGAGCTCAGAATCGTCTCCCTGAACAATTCCCTTTATCATTTCCAGGTAGTTGTCACAGAGTGTACTCCAGAAGAAGTTGTCAAGAGCCGCTCTGGCCCTGGACACATTGAACTGCTCGAACTGCTCCGTAACCTCCCGTTGTATTCGCTCGGCCTTGGACAGGATCCACCTGTTTACCGCATGAGAGATGCTTTCAGCTCCAGCCGTCGAATGTCGTTCCCCGCCGGAGAGCATTTCCAGCAGCTTGGCCACGTTGTATAAATTGATCACTGTCCTTCTGCCCCGGACAAAGTCCTGTTCCTTGGTCTTAATGTCCTCTCCGGGCACGGTAGTTGAAGCCCAGTACCTGAGAGCATCAGCACCGTACTCGCTGATGACCGTTGAAGGCTCAACCACATTCCCCTTGCTCTTGCTCATCTTGACCCCGAACGGGTCATACACGTTTCCGCTGATGAAGATCCTCTCCCATGGGACCACATTGTCGTGGATCCTGGATCTCGCGATTGTGGTAAATGCCCAGAATGAGATTATGTCATGGCCCTGGAACCTTATGTCAGCCGGATATAACTTGTCCAGCAGATTAAGCCTGTTCAGCGCAAGCCTGGGTGAAAGGGAGGATGTGGCCCATGTGTCCATGATGTCAGTCTCAGGTTCAAGATCGCCAGACCGGCAGTTGCTGCATAGCCTGCCCTTCTTCTCAAGGCGTGGGTCCACAGGCAGCTCGTTTTCCGATGCCAGCACCATCTTTCCGCAGGACTTGCAGTACCAAACCGGGAAAGGCACGCCGTAGAATCTCTGCCTTGAAATGCACCAGTCCCATTTCAGGCCGCTCACCCAGTTGTCGTACCTGGCCTTCATGTATTCAGGGAGCCACTTCACCTTGCTCCCGTTCCTGAGGAAATCTTCCCTCAGATCGAGATACCTTATGAACCACTGCTTGCTTATGCCTATCTCCACCGGCGTTCCACATCTTTCATGGGTGTTCACGGAATGCTTGATCTTCTCGCTCTTCCTTATGAGCCCCTTCTCCTCTAGAAGCTTCTTTATGAGGCTCCTTGCCTCCTGGACAGTCTTTCCTTCCAGTGGGCCAGATGCTGGGCTCATTTTCCCGCTGTTGTCGATTAGCATTCTCAGGTCCAGTGAGTGCTTCTTCCAGAGCTCAAGGTCGGTCTGATCACCAAAGGTACATATCATTTCGGCGCCAGTGCCTTTCTCGGGGTCGACAAGCTCGTCTGCAATTATCTTGACTTTGAAACCGTAGATGGGAACCTCTGCACTCTTGCCTACCAGATCCCTGTACCTGTAATCATCCGGACTCACTCCAAGCGCCACACATGCCCCTAAAAGCTCGGGCCTCGTAGTGGCTATCTGGACCGCACCCGCACCTTCCACTGGGAAGTCGAGATAGACGAAGTCTGCTTTCTGCTCAACATCCTTCATCTCGATCTGCGATATTGCGGTGTGGCAGACAGGGCACCTTATGGTGGGAGCTTCCTCCCTGTAGGCCCTCTTCTTATCCAGAAGGTCAAGGAACATTGTCTGTGAGATCTTCCTGGATTCCTCTGACACTGTACGGTATGTGTGGGCGGAGTCTGCGCTCAGGCCGATGTCGAACCACGTCTTCAGCAGTTCTTCCTCAGACCTGTCAGAAGCATCCTTGCAGGCTTTGATGAATTCCTCTAGGGGCATCTTCTCTGCCTTGACCCCCAGTACCTTCTCAGCGAACCTTTCAGTAGGCAGGCCATTGTCATCGAACCCCCATGGGTAGAATACCCTGAATCCTCTCATTCTCTTGTACCTTGCTATAAAATCCTGGTGAGGGTATGAGAACGCATGGCCCATGTGCATTTTCCCGGAAATTGTCGGGGGAGGCGTGTCTATAACGTAATAACCAGATCTGTCTCCGCCGCCATAACTGAAGGAGTATATGTCGTGATCTTTCCAGTGCTTCCGCCATTTTTCCTCCATTTTGGAAATGTCCAGATCCATTCCGGTGGTTATTGGGCTTCATGTTAAAACATTTGCTCTGCGGCACTGGCAGAAAAGTCAAGAATGCCGGGGCTTGAGCACGATTCAGCAAGGAGAGGGCCATGTGAATTCAGTCGCATCCGGTAGGGCCGCACATTCATGAATGTTTTATAACAATACTGCATGATTGCGTACAATGCCCATCTCTAGTGCAGCAGAAAACATTCTGAAGGACCTAATTGAAAGGGAGGACAAAGCTTCAATTGAGTACGCAAGGCTTGCAGAGAATGCCCCAAAGAGCAACATTAAGTGGTTTCTTTCGTCATTTTCAGAGGCCAGGAGAGCCACAATGGAGAAACTGACCAGCATACTCGAGCAGAAGGTGGATGATGACTTCGGCTATCCTGAGGAGGAAATGCTGCATATTCACGCAACAGAGCACCTCACTCACAGCGGTAACGTGGATGAGGACAGCCTTCAGAGCGTGCTCCTGTACATATCAAAGAGGGAACAGACTGACCTCAAGAATTTCTCTCAGGCCACATCCAAGATAAAGAGCGAAAAGCTGAAAAGCCTGCTTGATCCAATCCTGAAGGAAAAGGAGACCATTCATACCAAGGCAGACAGGCTCTATCACGATATGGTCGAAACGTACTGACCTGACGCGCATATAGAATGATGAAGTGCAATGTTTTGTATGATACGGGAATAAACCATTGAATGCATCTCATCATAGCCTCAAGGGCAGACAGGGCAAGCATGGCTATGGCCAACCGCCTAGTCGGGAGCGGCAGGTTTGAACCCAATGGAGATGGCCCCGACGCTTACAGGTACAAGGATTACACGCTGAAATTCATCGAGAAGAGCCATCTGCATTACGATACCCTCACGGATCGGGAGAAGGGCATTACCCAGGAAGTCAGGGACATTGTTTTTCTGTCGAGCCACTCCTCAAGGGCGGAAATCAAATCACTGACCACTCATCCGACCGGAAATTTTGGAGAGGCCATGCTGGGAGGAAAAGAGAGGACGCTTTCGACAACATCCCCATCTAGGATGACTGCAGCTCTGAAATCCCTGGCAGCATCTTACGGCGGCGATGGATTTGAGATCACCCTGGAATCCACTCACCACGGTCCCTGCCTGGACATCCCGCATTACTATCTAGAGATAGGCACGACTCAAAAGGAGTGGAATGATGAGAAAGCTCTTGACGCGGCTTTTGAGGCGGTATTCAGCGAGCCTGAAAGGGGGGCTGGCAACTTCGTCGGGATAGGGGGCGGGCATTACATGCCCAAGGTAACTTCATACGTCATGGAGAATCAGGTTAATGTGGGTCACCTCATCTCCAAGCACTATCAGGACACTATAACAGAGGGACAGATCGAGGAGGCAGTAGCCAAGACCCCCGGGTGCAGGGGCTTCATCATGGATCGCAAGGGATGCCGTGGTCCGGTAAGAGCCATGATCAGGGACTTTGCAGACAATCATAATTTGGAAATTATAAAAATATAAAAGTAGATAAATATTCAATTAATTATTACTACATGTATATTTTTAAAACTTAGCTGAATCACTGAATTTCCAGGCGAAGGAAAAAGTGAAATTCAAGGATCTAGCTTTAAATACTAGATGATTATTATTAAATTTACCAGTTCGACTGGTGAAAATAGATGGAAGAAGTCATAAGTGAAGAGGAACCCCCAGGCGGTACGCCCCTTTTCCGGGCTAAAAGGCTTGGGAAAGAACTGCACCTCGACAACCTTTTTATAAAATTCGAGGGGGCAAACAGAACAGGAACACAAAAGGACAGAATTTCAAGGCTGCACGTCAGAAACGCGGCATCCAAAGGTTTTGAGACGCTCTCACTTGCCACATGCGGCAATTACGGCGCTTCCATATCCTATTATGCTGGCATGTACGGGCTGAAGAGCGTTATCGGCGTCCCCCAGCATTATGCAAACTCAAGGGTCCAGGAAATGAGGTCAAACGGAGCTGAGATACTTGAGATTCCTGGCAGGTATGAGGAGGTTGTAGACGCAATGACAGATATGGCAAGTGCAGAGGGATGGTACGATTCAAACCCCGGTTCTAAGAATTCCCGGACCGACATACAGGGCTATGAGGGCATTGCCTTTGAAATCGTGGATAATCTTGGCCACAGCCCAGAGTTCGTCGCAGTCCCCGTAGGGAATGGAACTACCCTATCAGGGATATACTCCGGCTTCAGGAAGCTCAAGCAGAAGGGCCTTATTGCCAGTATGCCAAGGATGATCGGCTCAAGCACCTCAGGCGGCAACCCGGTGGTAGACTCTTGGGTCAGGGGTTCCAGGGTAATTCGGGACATTGAACCGAACATGCTTGAAGAGACCTCCGTCAACGAGCCCCTGATCTCATACAGGGCCATAGATGGGCAGAAGGCGCTGGATGCCATATACAGTTCAGGGGGAATGGCGCTGTACGTCAGCGACTTCGACATGATCAAGTACTCGAGGATAGCAGAGAAGACGGAGGGACTGTCTGTGCTTCCTGCTTCTGCATCGACGCTGGCTGCCATGCACAGAGTCATCTCAAGCACCTCTCCGCATGGTGAGGCAGTTGCGGTTGTTACAGGGAGGAATCAGATATGGACAACGCGGTAATACTTGCTGAAGGAGTTTTCGGCAGCACATACGGCAAGACTGCCAACGGTCTGGTCAGGTACAGCCAGAGGTACAGGATCACCTCAGTCATAGACTCACGCTTTGCTGGCAGGGATGCTGGCCTTGTGCTCTCTGGAAGGAGTTCGGGCATTCCTATAGTGTCCACGGTCAGAGAGGGCATGGATCTGGGTGCAAACATCCTTATTGTTGGAGTTGCAACCGACGGAGGTTTCATACCTGATCTTTACAGGAAGTTCATCGCCGATGCAATTTCCCTGGGAATGGACATTGTCAGCGGACTCCATGAATTCATAAGTGATGATCCGGAGTTTTCAGCACTCGCAAGGACTTCAGGCTCCAGCATCACAGATGTCAGAAAGATGTTCAGGGACCTGCGCCCACAGTTCACCGGGAAAATCGAGGAAGTGAAGGCGCGTAAGATCGCCATACTCGGAACGGACAGTGCCATCGGAAAGAGAACGACTGCTGTCTTCCTTACCAGGGAGATGAACAATGCAGGTCACAAGGCTGTCATGATCGGAACCGGGCAGACATCCTGGATGCAGGGCTTCAAGTACACCGTTGTAGTCGACTCCATGATCAACGACTTCATACCGGGTGCACTGGAGGATGTGACTTACAGGGCATGGTCAGAGGAGAAACCAGAGTACATATTCCTTGAGGGCCAGGGATCAGTGCTTCACCCAGCATATCCTGGAAGTTTCGAGATAATCGGGGCATGCAGGCCGGACGCCATAATCCTGCAGCATGCACCCGCGAGGAAGTTCTTTGACGGCTTCGAAAAGTTCAGGATACCCGACCTTTCGAAGTACATAAGAATACTCGAGGATCTCTCAGACAGGAAGGTCATCGCCATATCCCTGAACACTGAGAACATGACCAGGGCACAGGTCAGGGACGAGATAAATTCCCTCCAGGCAAAGCTGGGCATTCCTGTCTTTGACCCGCTGGAGCAGTTGAACGAAGTGGCAAGGGAGATATCGGTAAGGGTCCTGTGACATACATGGTGGCTCCCACGCCATATTCAGGGCGGGTGGAATGCTTTGACTCCATCACGGTTGAAAACATACGGGTCACCAGGAGAAAGGTCTCCGGTGACATCCTTGTCAAGACAACTGAAGGTGTCGAAGAGCGCTTCCCGCTTATCTTTACGTACTCCGAGGACATATTTGCAGACCAGAATACTGCGGGTCTTATGCTGACAATGCCAGCGATCAACTTCACTTTCTTCTCAAGAAACCTGGTTCTCAATTTTCCAGTTTCAGACAATGACAGGGCACTTATCGGGCAGTTCCTCAAAATCAATGCCAGGGAAGTATTCGTAAACAAGATCTGCAGGCGAAGATACGAGTTCTTCAGGAAGGATTTCCTGCCAGGTGAAAATGATATCAGTGAGAATACTGCTGACGGATCCACTGAACTGGTCACGCCCGTGGAGAGCAAAGACGGGCTCTCCATTCATGAGATCCCTGCCACCTCGATGGTCCTGTCATCTGGAGGGAAGGAGAGCCTGCTTACGTATGCGATGCTTCATGAAATGGGAAACGAGCCGTATGCATATTTTTTCAATGAGTCGGGAGGGCACTGGAGGACTGCCAAGACATCTTACGATTACTTTGCAGGCCATTTCAGGAATGTTGTGAAGGTCTGGTCAAATGTTGATCGGTTCTACCGCTTCATGATCAAGAGGCTGAAAATTCTGGATCAGGCAGCGGTATTGAAAAGGGCGGACACATATCCAGTACAGCTCTTCATTTTCCCAGTATACATATTCTCCGCAATCCCGCTCCTTCAGAAGCATGGAATAGGGAACATACTCATGGGCAATGAGTTCGATGATCCCAGGGAAATGCCTCTTTACAAAGGAATTCACCATTATTATGGTGTATACGACCAGAGTCCGGACTTCATGAAAACGGTGTCAGAATACTTTTCAGTCAAGGGAATTCCGGCAAGACTCTGGTCGGCAGTTTACCCCATATCAGGAATCATGGTGGAAGAAATCCTTGTCAAACGGTACCGGGACTTCTTCCTTCAGCAGAGATCATGCCATTCCTGCAGAACGCAGGGAGGCGAAGTCTACCCCTGCGGCACGTGCACCAAGTGCCTTGGAGTGATGATGTTCATACTTGCAGCCGGAGGGAATCCGGAAGACATCAAATACTCAATGGAATCAATAAGCAGGCTGAAAGGGAAGACTGAATCATCCAGGATGAGGTTAGACAGTGATGAGATGGCGTACCTCAAGGCGCGTCTGTGGGGCGAGGGAGATTCCAGCCGCTCCTACACCCATGTCAGGGGAATTCACCGACTTCCGGATGAGAAAGAATCCATGGAGAGGATACCTGATGAATACAGGAAATTCCTGGGCAGCCTCTACAGCAGATACGGAGACGGCAGTTTCAGGACGGAAGGAAGTGCTTGGATTATGGACACTCAGAAGTAGGCATTCTCCACTTCTGCGATTTCTTCCTGTGTTGTGCATTTTGAATAGTCTTCAAGAAGGTTTGCGTTCAGCTTCAGGAACCCCGGACCCCACTTGAATTTTGAGAGGAGTTCTGAGGCCATCTCCCGTGAGCCCAGGATGAAAAGGGAGGCTGATGCAGCCTCGACAGAGGACAGCTTGCCGGGCTTGCCGTAGTTCACGGGATTTGCCGGCACGAGAACAGGCAGCTTCCTCTCGTGCTTTGACCTGATCTCTCCTACAGAGCTGATCCTGTTCCACGAACCCTCCACAATGCACAAACCTGTCCTTTTGAACAGGGGTGCATCCACAGGTAACAGCATGCTCTCAGCAAAGGGTGACAGAAGAAGCCTCCTTTCGCATCCCCTCCTATCGATCCTCCTGGCCAGGCGGAACCTTTCGAGCTTCCTCATTGTGGATTTCTTTGGATCGTCCTGCGCAAGATAGTAGAAATAGATGCCGTTTCCCATTTTCAATGCTGTATTGGGAACATGCAGGAGAGGTTAAAGAATGTAGGTTTGGAGCCAATGTAGATGCTGACCGAAAGTAAAATAAAATTACCTTTGTTATGGAATAATGCATTACATTGTTATCACCGGCGGAGTCCTTTCCGGCCTTGGGAAAGGAACAATCACATCCAGCCTTTCACATCTTCTGAAGAACAGCGGCCTCAAGGTTACCGCTCTTAAAATCGATCCATACATCAATTATGACGCTGGGACCATGAATCCGTACCAGCATGGCGAGGTGTTCGTGCTTGATGACGGGAGCGAAGTAGATCTTGACCTGGGCAATTACGAGCGTTTCCTGGACATGGACCTCAGCGGGAACAGCAACATCACAACCGGGAAAGTTTACAGGGAAGTCATAGAGAAAGAGAGACGGGGCGAGTACCTTGGGAGCACGGTCCAAATTATACCGCACATAACAAACGAGATCAAGAGGAGAATCAGGGACGTAGCCAACAGGGCAGGAGCAGACATTGTCATGATAGAGGTCGGGGGGACTGTTGGCGATATAGAGTCAATGCCCTTCCTTGAAGCTCTCAGGCAGCTGAAGCGTGAAGAAGGCGACGACTCGGTCCTGTTCGGTCATGTGACACTGGTGCCGGAAATGGGGGCAACTGGGGAGCAGAAGACAAAACCAACCCAGCACAGCGTTAAGGCACTTAGGGAGATAGGAATCCAGCCTGACATACTCTTCTGCAGGTCAAAAAGCTCCCTTGCGCACGAAACAAAGAGAAGGCTCTCTCTTTTCACTGATGTTCCCGAAGAGGGAATCGTGAGTGTTGTCGACGTACCCAACGTATACCTGCTTCCTGAAATGATGCAGACACAGGGGATACTCGGCTACGTTAAGGAGCATTTTTCAATAGGGGACCACAAGTTCAACGAGTCATGGGCCTCGTACAAGAGCAACATAAGGAATCCCACTGAGCGGGTCACAATAGCCACAGTCGGGAAGTATACTGAACTCCAGGATGCTTACATAAGCCACAAGGAGGCATTCTCGCATGTGACAGGCAACACCGGAATTGCGGTCGACATCAGGTGGGTTGATTCGGATAGCCTGATTGAGAGCACAGCACCGCTTGAGGGGGTAGACGGGATTCTGATACCTGGAGGCTTCGGATACCGCGGCGTGGAGGGAAAAATCATTGCAGCAAGATTTTCAAGGGAGAATGACATCCCATTTCTTGGCATATGCCTTGGTTTCCAGGTTGCCGTGATAGAGCTTGCGAGGAGCCTGCTGAACCAGCCTGACGCAAACAGCACTGAGTTCGATCCCGATACCGGAAATCCAGTCATAGATATTCTTCCTGAGCAGAAGGGAGTCAGCGACAAGGGCGGCACAATGAGGCTGGGCTCGAAGAAGGTAATGGTCAGGAATGGCACTCTGGCCAGCAGAATATACGGCTCCAGCGAGATATGGGAGAGGCACAGGCACAGGTTCGAGGTGAACCCTGACTACATCGCTGCACTGGAAAAGTGTGGAGCAGTCTTTTCCGGCGTGGATGACGAGGGAATAAGGATGGAGATACTTGAGTTCAGGGACCGCGAGAATGCCATAGCAACGCAATACCACAGCGAGTTCAAATCAAGGCCGCTCTCCCCCTCAAAGGTGCACCTGCATCTGATTGAGCAGGCCCTTGAATACAGGATGAAAAAGGTTGGTGGAATAAGTGAAAGAAGTGCTTGATGGGCTGGTAGAGAAAGTGAACAGCAAGATTGCATCGGACGAGAAATACCGGAAGAAGCTAAGCGGCGTAACGAAGAAAGTGCTGGTACAGTTCGATCAGGACAAGTTCTACAACTTTACACTGGAGAATGGGCAGATATCTCCGGTCTCTGAAGGCTCCATAGAAGCTGACATCAAGGTGCAGGTCCCATTTGAGACATTCAACAAGATAATGAACAAGGAGACTGACGCGCTTACTGCATATTTTGAAAAGAAGCTGCAGGTGAAAGCATCACTCATGGACAAATTACTTCTTCAGGAACTCCTGAAATGATCTCTCCGGTTGAGAGGTATGGCTCCTACGCGAAAAGAGTGGAGGAGGACGTCCGATCTGCCTATGAGCTTGCCAGCCGTGTAAGGGCGCAGGGAAAAGACGTTTCCGAAAAGGTCGAGATTCCCCTCGCCAATGACATGGCGGAGAGAATAGAGGAACTCATAGGGATCAGCGGGGTTGCGGGTGACATAAGGGAACTCAGCAAGACCATGACAAGGGAGGAAATATCCATAGAGATATCCCGGAAGGTCGCAGCCATGTACAGGGAAAAGGGAGTTGTTCCCGCTCTGGACAAGGCAGTAAGGGTAGGTCTCGCAATTTTGACAGAAGGCATCCTTGTCGCCCCGCTCGAGGGGATTTCAAAAATAACCACCGAGAGAAACCATGACGGGTCTGAGTATGTATCAGTGCTTTATGCCGGTCCAATAAGAGGAGCAGGCGGAACCGCACAGGCAATGAGTGTGCTCATAGCTGACATCGTCAGGAGGGAACTGGGGGTCGGGAAGTACATACCCACTGATGATGAGGTTGAAAGATACATAGAGGAAGTCCAGGCATACAACAGGGTGAAGCACCTCCAGTACCTCCCATCTCCCGAGGAGATCAGGCTTATAATCCGCAACTCCCCCGTATGCATTGACGGAGAAGGAAGCGAGGAGGAAGAAATCTCCGGGCACAGGGACATGGAGAGAGTGAAGACCAACAGGATAAGGGGCGGCATGTGCCTCGTCCTCTGCGAAGGCCTTGTGCAGAAATACAGGAAGATATTGAAGCATACGGCTTCCCTCAAGCTTACCGAGTGGAATTTCCTGGAACAGCTTGACTCCAAGAAAAGCAACGAGGGGGAAAAGAAGGAAGGTCCCAAGAAATCTGAAAAATTCCTGAAGGACCTCGTGGCGGGAAGGCCCGTTTTCAGCCATCCTGGAATGCCAGGCGGTTTCCGCCTCAGGTACGGCAGGTCCAGGGTATCCGGGCTGGCCTCATCCTCACTGAACCCTGCAACAATGCTGGTGCTGGGTGGATTTATAGCTGTTGGATCCCAGATTAAGATGGAGCTTCCGGGAAAAGCAGCCGCCATAACGCCCTGCGACCTGATAGAGGGGCCGACCGTTTTGCTGAAGGACGGATCTCTCGAGCGTATAGACACAGAAGAGAGGGCCAGGGAGGTTGAGGGCGAGATTGAGATGATCACTGACATAGGCGAGATCCTGATCTCCTATGGCGACTTTATTGAGAACAACTACCCGCTTGTGCCATCTTCATTCACAACTGAGTGGTGGGTTGAATACATCGGGGACAACCCGGACCTGCAGGAATACAGGGACCGCAGGCCGGACCAGTTCGAGGCGGTCAAGATATCCCGTGACCATGGAATACCGCTCCACCCCGACTACACGTACCTCTGGCACGATATAAGCAGCAGCGACATAGTGAAACTCAGAAAAGCCTTCAAGGAAGGGGAAGTCAGGGAAGGGTCCCTGGAAATCAAGTACAGCGATGAGATGCGGGACATCCTGATCAGGCTGTGCTGCCCGTACAAGCGGGTTTCCGGCGGCATAAGCATAAGGAATTTCTTTCCACTTATATGCTCAGTCGGACTACGGCAGGAAGACGGAATCATTGCAGGTGAAGAGGCCGAAGTGAAGGATGACCCCCTCAAGGCGGTCAATGAACTCTCGGGAATGAAAATCAAGGCACGTGCCCCGACAAGGGTGGGCGCGAGGCTCGGCAGGCCTGAGAAGGCGGGAGACAGGAAGATGAAGCCGAAAGTGCACTCCCTTTTTCCCATAGAGAGCTGGGGTGACGCGAGGAGGTCGATCATAAACGCCTCCAGGAACAAGTCTGAGTTTCAGGTGGAGGTTGCTGTAAGGGAATGCCATGCTTGCGGCCGGGATCTCCCGTCACCTGTCTGCCCAACATGCGGGGGTAGGACGGAGTACAGCGGAAAGACCCGTAAGATCAGTGTTGACCTCACGGAACTGCTGAGAAGGGCAGAGGAAAGGCTGGGCATGTCAGCAGAGGACCTCAGGGAATTCAAGGGAGTGAAGAAGCTCATGTCCAGGAACAAGGTTCCTGAGCCTCTTGAGAAGGGAATGCTCCGCGCTCTGCACGACGTTTCGACCAATAAGGACGGCACCTGCAGGTATGACATGACTGACATACCGGTGACCCACTTTCGTGCTGAGGAGATAGGCCTGCCGCGGGACAAGCTTGTCCGGCTGGGTTATGAGGATGCGGATGTGAACGAGATATTCACTCAGGACATCATAATACCCAGGGATTCAGCAAAGTACCTTCTCAGTGTTACACAGTACGTCGACGACCTGCTCCAGAAGTACTACAATGTGGAGCCCTTCTACAACTGCAGGAAGGAGGAGGACCTCATAGGGCACCTTGTGATAGGGCTTGCCCCCCACACTTCAGGCGGGATAGTGGGCCGCATCATAGGCTTCTCAAGGGTGAGCGGCTGCTATGCCCACCCGTTCTTCCACGCCGCAAAGAGGAGAAACTGCGACGGTGACGAGGACAGCATCATGCTTCTCATGGACGGGCTCATCAATTTTTCCATGGAGTATCTCCCTTCAACCACAGGGGGGCTCATGGACGCACCTCTAGTGCTTTCGCTAAAGATCAACCCGGAGGAGGTCGACAAGGAGGCAATGAACCTCGACACGCTCTGGAAATACCCCCTGGAGTTCTACGAGGCAACCGAAAGGTCAACACCGGCCTCTGAACTCGAGGAAATGATGATGACCATAAAAGTCAAGATCAAGTCAGAAGGTACCTATTTCGGAACAGGCTTTTCGTTCGACACCAGTGACATCAGCTCCGGCGTCCCGGTGTCTGCATACAAGACTATCGGGTCAATGGAGGAGAAGATAGACACCCAGCTCTCCCTTGCGAGAATGATAAGGGCCGTGGACCAGGACGATGTTGCGGCCAGGGTGCTGTCCTCACATTTCCTGCCAGACATGTACGGAAATTTCAGGAAATTCTTCTCCCAGGAATTCAGGTGTTCCAAGTGCAATTCCAAATACAGGAGGATACCCCTGTCGGGCAAATGCCTGAAGTGCGGCAAGGAGGGACTGATTTTGACCATTCACAGGGGCAGCATTGTGAAATACCTCAACTCTACCGTGAAAGTTGCGAAGGAATACAGGCTTCCATGGTACCTCAACGAGAGGATTGACAACCTCGTCAGGACCATTGAGGGTACTTTCGCTGTACAGGAGGAGGAAAAGACAGTTGTTCTTGAATCGTATTCAGGGGAGGACACATGATAGGCTCACTCTTTGTAACAGGACCGGCAGGAACCGGGAAGTCCACCTTCTGCGCGTCCATGAAGGAATGGTTCATCCGGAATGGGTATGATGCGGTAGTGTTCAACCTTGACCCGGGTGCGGAATTCATCCCTTACGAGGCAGAGTACGACATACGCGAGATCATTTCGCTGGAGCAGATAATGTCCGAGTACAATCTCGGGCCGAACGGAGCACAGATAGTGGCAGCAGACCTCCTCCTCGAGAACCTTTCTTCCATAGAGTCAGTGCTCGAGCAGTACCAGGACTACTATGTCATTTTTGACACGCCCGGCCAGATTGAGTTGTTCTCTTTCAGGCATGGGGGGCCCATACTTGTCGACCGTCTCACTTCAGGAAGTGCTATGCTTGCCTTCATTGCCGACTCAGTGCTTGCCTCGTCCCCTTCAGGATACATCTCCCAGAAGATGCTGTTTGCCTCTGTAATGAGCAGGTTCTACAAGCCCATGCTCCTGGT
>JBJKRS010000080.1:0-4604 GCA_046704525.1 Thermoplasmataceae archaeon | reverse complement strand
GTATGGTATAACCTCCATCGCCCACATCATCCTTGCAGTTTATTTCCTTGAATATGCCCTTTCTGTTCCTCTCCTCTATTGTTATGTTTCCTATGACACTGGCACCATTCTCTTCAGGGCGAAGCTTGAAATCCTCCCTCATCAGCCTGCTGACCACTTCCAGGTCCTCGGAAACGAGATTTGATTCGTCCTGGCTCCCAAATTTACCGAGGCCCCAGCCCTCAGAGATGTAGTACATTTCCCTAAGTGTAGATGTCTTCCCCTCCCTGATCATTTCCATTATGAAGTCTATGATATACAGCATTTTCAGAATGTATTCAGCTCCATCTGTGGAAGAGGCGCTCCTAGTTGTTCTCTGGTCACCGTATTTCCAGACCAGGCTCATGTAGTCAAGCACTATATTGTCCCTGTTCCGTGTTGCAACTTCCACCTTCGGGACTCTGCCCTGTGCGATCTCTGAGTATATGGACCTCACCAGCTCCTCAAGCCTTGTTTTTGTGTCTTCCATCACTGATCACTCTCCTCCATTTCCACTCCCTTCATTCCCCAGTCTGCCGGGAGGAGCTCTGCTCCCAGGACATTCACCGGGTCTATCCCCTTGAAATAGTAGCTTGTGCCCGGATAATTTGAGGAAGCGCCGATAATTCTGTACTTGAATTCAGTGAATTCCCCGCTCTCCAGGTTTGTTATTTCAAACTGGTTGTCGCCCTCTATTTCCCCAACAGGGGGATCTGCGAACAGGCTGAAGGACCTTGCCTTCTTGGTGTAATTGTGCACTGTGCAGGTTATTTCGACCGAATTTTCAGCACTCGCAACTGTCTCGTTGACAAAAACTACGTTGGCTATCTGCGACAGCACGGAATCAATGACGGGTTCATTTTCAGAAAGTATGCTGGATGCCTTCTTCGCTATCTCAGGTATTATCTGGTTGACCAGGCGGAACTTCTCGTCTGCTTTCTTCCTCTTGTCCTTTTTTCTCAGGTGCCTTCTTATCTCCCTTCCTGCAACCTTCAGTGCAGCCTTGACCTCTTCGAGAATCTCCGGGACAGGCGCAATGGCCTCCTTGGATTCCGAAGTGTACGGGAGCTTGACGCCGTAAACATGTATGAACAGCATTGCCGGGCCATATGGTATGCCCTGTCCGCTTCTCTGGTCAAGCCCATAGTTTCTCCAGTCTGTTTCCTGAATAGCTTTTGTTATGGCGCATGCCCCCTGCTGGTAGAGTAAGGGCACTTTATTGGCATACCGGACTATCCTTATCTGTGAATCAGATGGTATGTCCCCTCCATATACAAGACCGGCTTCCACCGCGAAGGGGTTCCCGTTGTAGATCGCCGGCTTCCTGATAATAGGTTTTGAATAGAAAGACGGCCTAAGCTCCCCATAAACGTTCATAAGGCCCTTTCTGATGAAAGTCTCACCTAGCGGAGAAAGGCAGTCTGTCTGGGGGGGCATGATCTTGACAGACTCGAATCCTTCTTTCAGTTTCTTCATTTCTGCAGGCGAGAGATTCTGGGGTGAAGTGCCCCCGTCAAGGCCGGTAACCTGAAGTATTTCAGCAGCCAGGTTGCTGCTTATCCTGCTGAACTCGCCAGAAAGAAACGTCTTCAGGGATTCCGCTGTAGAACTTTTTGCGATTGAATTTATTTCTCCGATTTCAAGCCCAATGGGGTATGGTTTAATCGCAACTGCACGCTTTGAGGGTTCATCGAGCACTCTTTTGAATACTGTGACTTTTCCATCGGGATCGGTGAAAGTCAATTCCATATTGGGGTTCACAGCCGCTGTTTCCTTGAGATATTCGAAAACAGACTGCTTGCCTGTCTGGTACTTTGCCCCGGTAATTATTTTTATGTATGTACCGTGCTCCCTGTCCCATATCATTGGCTCCTCAAGTATGACATCCGCAACATTTTCCTTTATGTTTATGCCCATTTTTACCCTGTAGGCAACTTCGCTGTCCTTTCTCTTGGTGATGATTTCAGAATGCTTGCCGGTCGTTATCTGTCCGAATAGAACCGCAGCGGTTATGCCTATGCCCTGTTGCCCCCTTGATTGCCTGTAAGAGTGGAATCGTGAACCGTAGAGCAATTTACCAAACACGTTTGGTATGTCTTTCCTTTCTATTCCAGGGCCATTGTCGGAAATAGTCACCTCATATTCTTCCGCTTCATTCTTGGTCACAGACACGGAAACATCGGGCAGGATCTCCGCTTCCTCACACGCATCAAGTGAATTGTCAAGTGCTTCCTTAACTATCATGAAGAGCGCCTTCTGCGGAGAGTCAAACCCCAGAATGTGCCTGTTTTTTTCAAAAAATTCAGAAAGTGAAATTTCTTTCGCCACTGATTCCTGATTGATTTTCTTGGGCATCTATTGCATCCATAGGTCTCATGTATATTTGCTTTTACTTTGTCCGCCGTGGTTTATGCATTATTTGGACACAGATGCGCCGATTTTCGAACATCGTTGCTCATATTGATGGATAGGTGGACAAATGGATGCCAAAATGGGATTTACCCGCCCTTTCCGGTAATTTATCATTGTTTTTAAAACAGAAAAGATAAAAGGGACTCTTGCAATGAATGTTCAATGAAGGCAGACACTGAAGCGGATCAACAAGCAGCAAAGGAAGGATCTGTAATGGACCGTTTCCTGAATACACGGAAACTTACAGAGGATCTGTGCCTTCCGCTGGAACCTGAGGATTTCATTATCCAGTCCAGCCCTGACGTAAGCCCGCCGAAGTGGCACCTTGCCCATACAACATGGTTTTTTGAGACCTTTGTCCTGGACAGGTTTGTCAAGGGATACAGGAAGTACGATCCCATGTTCCATTACCTTTACAACTCATACTATGAAACTGTGGGGAATTTTTTTCCGAGGCCAAACAGGGGGATGCTTTCAAGGCCTTCCCACGAAATAATTTCTGAATACAGGAAGTACGTTACAGAGAATGTCAAGGAGTGTTTTGCCCATGCTTCAGGCAGTGATGCGGGCCGCATCTCTTCTCTCATTGAACTTGGTATAAACCATGAACAGCAGCACCAGGAACTGCTGTTGATGGACCTGAAACAGAATTTCTCCCTAAATCCTTCATTTTACCCGTACTCCAGTTCCAGAAGCTACAGGAAAACTGAACCTGGTGGTATTGAATGGCTTGAAGTTGATGGTGGAGTGCACAACATCGGCCATTCTGGAGCCGGATTTGCATTTGACAATGAAACTCCTGAACACAGGGAATTTATTGAGCCGTTTGAAATAGCGGACAGGCCCGTGACAAATGGAGAATACCTCGAATTCATCAATGATCGCGGCTACAGAAGGCCTGACCTGTGGCTTTCAGACGGGTGGAACTGCATAAGAAAGAATGGCTGGGCTGCGCCGGCGTACTGGATCTTGAAAGATGGAAAATGGCACGAATTCAAACTATCTGGCCTGCATGAGCTCGACCTGGACGAACCCGTCTGCCATGTGAGCCATTATGAAGCTGACTCTTACGCAAGGTGGAGCGGCAACCGGCTTCCCACTGAATCTGAATGGGAAGTTGCAGCAAAATCATACAAACAGGAGGAGGCTGGAAACACGCTGGAAAGCGGTATCTTCCATCCAAGCTCCAGCTATGGCGGTACGCTTAAGAAGATGATCGGGGACGTCTGGGAATGGACGTCCAGCGCTTATCTTCCGTATCCGGGTTTCAAGCCCCTTGAAGGGTCGCTTGGCGAATATAACGGGAAATTCATGTCCGGGCAGATGGTGCTTAGAGGCGGCTCCTGCCTTACACCCAGAGAACATGTGAGGAGTACATACAGAAATTTCTTCACTCCTGAAAAGAGGTGGCCCGTAACAGGAATAAGGCTCGCGAGGGATTCCAGATGATTCCCAATCTTCATCTTTTTGATCAGAACCCTGAAGAGATCGACTTCAGGAACGAAGTTGTGCGTGGACTGAGATCCTCTCCCAAGAAAATCCCGCCAAAATTCTTCTACGATTCAGAGGGCTCTGAGATTTTTGAAGAAATAACGGAGCTTGATGAGTATTACCTGACACGGTCAGAACTGTCTATCATTAAGGACAATAGCTTGAGGCTTTCAGAAATAATCGGCAAAGATGCCATGCTTGTGGAATTCGGAGGTGGAAATCTTTCAAAGGCGAGGCTTTTCCTTGATATCGCCATGGGGCTGTCCTACTATGTGGCAGTTGATATTTCCAGGAATTTTCTGTACGGATGTGCCGAGGACCTTTCAAATGATTACCCTGACATCAACGTTGTTGCAATATGTGCGGATTTCATGAAAAAACTTGAATTTCCTGTTCTTGAACATGAGGGAAGGACTGTAGGATTATTCCTCGGATCTTCGATCGGAAATTTCGAGCCGGAAGCCGCAGTCAGGTTCATCAAGAGCTGCTCCGGGCTTCTCTCGAAAGGGGACAACCTTATAATCGGCGTTGACAACAAGAAAGAAACTTCCACCATAGAAAGGGCCTACAATGACAGCAGAGGGGTGACTGCAGAATTCAACCTGAACCTTCTCAGGAGGATAAACAGGGAGCTCGGGGGAAATTTCGACCGGAATAATTTCCGCCACAGGGCATTCTATAAC
>JBJKRS010000079.1:0-5515 GCA_046704525.1 Thermoplasmataceae archaeon | reverse complement strand
CCACTATGGTGAGCAGCCTGAGAATCTCGTCCGTCATTGCTGACATCAGGCTCAGGTAAAGGCTCCTGATATCTCCTGCCCGGCTGATGTAGGAGTCAACCATTTCTATCAGCTGGTATGTGTGGTCATATATGTCCCTGAAATTCCTCAGGCTTTCGGTTCTGATGAAAGGCACGGCACCTTTCATTATTGTGCTGAGTATGTCCCTGGTTGGGGTTATGGTGTTCCTGAGATCTGAAAGTTCGTTGCGAATGGAACTGAACTTGGAACCAACTTCCCGAACAGTATCGATCTTGCTCTTCCTGTGGGTGACTCGGGACACAGCTTCTTCATCAAGCCTGTCAAGTTCATCATCCCATGAATATAAGATGGGATAGAAGGAGTCGACTGAATTGTCCAGTAGCATGTAATAAAGGAGATCGGTGGAAGGAGTCCTGGAGTACGGTGACATCCCACGCACACGAACCCTCTTGCTGACCGTATCCACTATTTTCACAGGAGTCCTGTGGACTGTGATTATCCAGCGTTTCGAGAGGAACAGGAAAAGCTCCTCCAGTTCCAGCTTAGCGTTGCTGTCCTCAGCCTTCTCCGGAGTCTTTATCACCGAGAAAGTGTAAGAGCCATAATCTTCTATCTTGGGCCGCTGGTTGCCAGTAGTCACATCCTCAACTGCATACGGGTCAAGGTTGAAGGCTGATTGCAGCTTTTCAATCTCCTCATTCGTCGTGAGTGTGATGTCAATCCAAAGTATCTTATCCTTGTCCAGGGACTCTTCCAGTTTTGAAAGGACCGACTCATCAACCTCCACTGAGCGTGACCCTTGCAGAATGCTGTAATTAATCAACCGGCAAACCTCCGACAGTCTAAAACCCCATCTCTGCTTATTAAACTAGCTCCGTTATTCATTGAAAACGCTTGACTTGGACAACACACCACGGGCATGACACTCAGTGTGTAGTTTTATACGCTTTCAGCTATATCTCAATCCATGACCGCACGCCTGAGCTACCACAAGGTAAGGATGCCACTGGTTGAACCATTCACAACGAGTTTCGGGACTGAAAGCGAAAAGGAAGCATATATTTTCAAGCTGGAGAATGATGGAATCACTGCATTCTCCGAGTCTGTAACGGCAGCCGGTCCATACTACAGTTATGAAGACAACACCACGGCTTTTCACATAATAAGGGATTTTTTGGCACCAGAAATCAAGGACGCCCCCGAACCGAAGGAATTTCTGAAAAGAACTGCAAGGATCAAGGGTCACAACATGGCGAAAGCAGCAATAGAAATGCTTCTGTGGGACTATCAGGCCAAAAAGTCCGGAAAGCCTCTTAACGAATTCATCGGGAAGAGCAGGGGGTTTGCAGACGTCGGCATCTCACTGGGAATGGACACGCCGGAGAAGACAAACGCCAAGATAGAAGCAGCTCTTGGCAGAGGGTACAAGAGGATAAAAGTAAAAATTTCCAAGGGGAGGGAGATGGGCATTCTCGGCCCAATCAGGGACAGGTTCCCGGACATAACGCTCAGCGTTGATGCAAACACAGATTACAGGATGAAGGATATTGAAATCCTGAAGCAGCTGGACAAGTTCAACCTCATCTATATCGAACAGCCGCTTGAGCATGACGATCTTGTTGATCACTCGAAACTTGCTAAACAAATCTCCACCCCCCTCTGCCTGGACGAGTCCATCACCTCTTCTGAGAGGGCAGAGCAGGCCCTGGAGATAGGGGCTTGCCAGGTCATCAACATAAAGCCCGGCAGAGTTGGTGGGTTTACAGAATCGCTCCGGATAGCGGAAGTCTGCGTGGAAAACAGCGCTCATGTCTGGGTAGGCGGAATGCTTGAGACGGGAATAGGCAGATCCTTCAATGTCGCACTTGCCTCACTCAGTTCAGTGGACTATCCCGGTGATACCTCTCCGAATGACAAGTACTTTAACAGGGACATAGTGAAGAATCCTTTCAAGTTGGAGAAGGGGACGATAAAGCCCAATTCGGGGAAGGGAATTGGCGTGGATGTAGATCTGGAATATCTTGAGAAAGTCTCAGTGGAATCTGGAACGCTATAGGAAGAAACAAAAAATAGCCCCCTTTTTAGGGTGGGGGCTCCATTATTATTTTAGAGGCGATAACACAGGACGAACCGCCTGGACCTTGTAAGGGATGAGCAAAGGCAATCAGGAATTTTACCCCCAATCCTGTCTGCTGTCTTCACAATGGCTGCTGTTAGCATTTCAGAATATGTTGCCATTTTCCTCCACTTGCAGCTTCTACGCGTCCCAGGGAACCTCCTGAATGCATACGGTATCCTTCTCTCAGCAGGCTTATCATCCGGGGCGCCTCACCTTTCCATCGCCCTGACAGAGTACGGTGGGGAGTTTCTGAGCTTCATGCCTGAAATGCTTTCCCTTTACGGCAATTCAGTTGCGTTATCTCTGGCAGCAATTCCACTGTTCCTTGCTTCGGCCATGGTGTACGGCAGGAAAACTGCGGTTATTGCCACAGTGTTGTTTGCGCTCTACGCCTCGTCTGCAATGTTCACAGGATGGGATATATTTTCGAATGCATACGCCTTCCTGGGTTATGCACTATTCATTGAACTGATCCTGTTAATTTCCCGGAGTAAGGTAAGCCCAGCCCTTGGGGGAGCATTGCTCGGCGCCCTGTTCCTGGTGGAATCCTACCTTGACTGGTGGGCTGGAATCACTCTCCTTCTTTCCTCAGTGGCAGTTATGCTTGCCACTCTTGCACTCTCCCTTTCCAGCAGAGAGCAGTTCAGTCCTTATCCGGAGCACGTGAGTGCATTGAAAGGAGGCATCTCAATCGCGCTCTTCCTGTCGGTTCCGCTGTTTGCAATCCAGTTCATCTGGCTTGGCTCCTTTATCCCTGTTTCAAACTTTCTACCTTCATACAGCATTTCAGTCGTTTTCTTTCGGGCAGCTTCCCTATCATATAGCATCTACATACCGCTTGCCATTCTGCTTCCTTTTGGCATTATTGGAGTTATGCTCAGCACTAGGAACTTGTTCAAGCAAACAGGTGTGGTTATGTTGATCATTCTTGTGACCGTATGCCTGTCAGCAGGTGCATTTTTTCTCGGAAACGGAATTACGGAGGAATCACAACTGGCATTGTACGCAATGCTTCCACCTTCCTCATTCGCAATGGCCAGAATTCTGCGGGTAAATTCCAGCAAGCCAGTGTGAGAGGACGAAGTCAATTGCCGATAAAATCTGACTGAACTGTCAGGTGCCAAGTTTTTTAATCATTTCACTGATTCTTTACAACAAGGCTCGCTTCAGGGTGCTTCTAAACTATGTCTTCCAATGGGGGAAAGGGTGTAGGGTTCGTCATTTCGTTTGAATCCGGGGAGAGGAAGGGAGCACTTTTCATCTTCTACGCTTCAGTCTTTATGCTGTTCGCGGTTGTATCATGGGGCCTGATAGGGTACAACAACCTTGCGGCAATCATTGCGGTCTGGGCACTCATCATTCTAGGGTTTCTCTATCTGGTATACGCAGTCTCTTTTGTGCGGAGAAACAGGTTTGTGGAGAAGCTTCCGTACCTTTCACTTGCGCTTTCCATGTACCTGATGATGGTCATTGTTTCAATGGTATACCCTGCGGCGGCCCAGGACGAAATAGTGCTTGATACCTATGCTGCGTACATCTTCACTCATGGAATGGATCCCTACATTCCTGCAAACATGGCAAACGTCTTCCTATACTTCCACTTTCCTCTCTCAGATACGACACCACAAAGAATTGGCGGTTACGTAAACTACCTCATTTACCCTGCTCTGTCGGTTTACGCCTTTGTTCCGTCTGTATACCTGCACCTACCAAATTACACAGTTCCACTGGCGTTCAACGTTCTCACCATATTCCTGGTATTCTGGTATTTTTCAAAGAAGGGGTTCGGAAATGTAATCCCCCTTCTGATCATGATAGTATTTCTTCAGGCAGAGCTTGCTGCAGCATCTTTTGCAGGAAATACAGACATGATCTGGGTATTCTTTCTCGCTGCTACATTTGTTCTAAGGAAGCGCCCGTGGGCGGCGGGAATCATGCTTGGGCTTTCACTATCCCAGAAGCAGATTCCAGTGGTGGTCGCCCCTTTTCTCCTCTATATGATAATGCGTGAAAATGGCGGTGGGCTGAACGCACCCTCCAGGACAGCGGGAGGTGCTGCCCTGATATTTACGGGGCTGAACCTGCCTTTTATCCTCATGAACCCAGGAGACTGGGTACACAGCATGCTCCTTTCGTTCGGCCAGCCCATACTTGGGGTGGGGTTCGGTTTCGGAGTCCTTTCTTTTGCAGGCTATTCCGCCATCCCTGCAGCAGTATTCTCAGATCTGCTCATTGCATCCCTTGCCTTCCTCTTTGTCTTCTATATACGGTACTATGACAGGGTGAAGTACGCCTTCTTTGCGTTCCCGGTGATAATATTCCTGTTCAACTTCAGGAGCCTGGAGAATTACATCATTTACTGGCCAATCCTCGTGACGCTTGTTCTGCCAGACTTTCTCATTGAAAGCAGATCGTTTGAGGGCGTGGAGAAAGAAGAACTGGTTGCGCCAAAGAAGTTCTTCTCTAACACCTCAAAGCTCCTGAAGAAGTCCAACTTCACGGTGTTCCTCATGGTAGTGGTAGTTCTGGGTGGATTCCTGACTGCCGGATACTCGTATCACGAATCATCCAAGTACGAGGGCCAGTTGACTGTTGAAAACATAACCTGTTACTGCAATCCTGCAATGGTACCTGGAGGAGTGACCGCAATAAGCTTCAATATCAATTACAGCCCGGTGCAGGGCTCAAAAGCCCCGGATCCGGCATACTTCCGCAACATGCCTTCGCAGCCGGTCCAGTCAAACATCAACGCATTTCTCTTGAGTTCGCAAGACCCATACTTGGATCCCGGGAACAATAGCCTAACAATTCTGCCAAATTCCTACTCCGACATACTTCCGCAGAATATTTCCTTCACGCTCGAGGCTTACTACGGCAACATTACTGCATTCTACCATTCCAGGTCCCCATTACTCAATTCCACACCGATCAATGACCCAACCCTCCTCTACCCAACAGGAAACCCCAAAAACCAGTATCCCGGTTGGCATTCCTTTTCAGCAGGAACAGGAGGCAATGTTACTGCATCATCCCGCTCTGTCGAGTTATCTCTTCCAGCTGGCAACAGCTGGCGAGAAGTGGGAATATCGGCCCAGTTCAACATCACAGAGCTTGCCGACCTTAACTACTCTCTTTCGTACGGTGTGGATGCAACTGACAATTCTCAGGCGGCGTCCAACGGCAGCATGACCCAGTTTGCCGGAGTGCTGCTCACGTTCAACTCAGGACAGGAGAAATACTGGATTGGATACAATGCAACTGCCTCCCAGAATTCAAGATACACTGGGGAAAGGCTCAACCAGTCCGTGATTTCAAACGCTTCCAGCCTGAGTTTCAAAGAGATCAGATCTTATCTTGCAGGGCAGGGGTGGGGGC
>JBJKRS010000078.1:0-11553 GCA_046704525.1 Thermoplasmataceae archaeon | reverse complement strand
AGGGGAGAACAAGGGGTTCAAGCTCATTCATGAAGGTTTCGAGTTTGCGAGGGCAATGATTTCAGTGATAGCGGCAGGCGCTGCAAAGAAGGCCCTCGAAAACGGAATGAATTACATGAAGACCAGGAAGGCATTCGGGCAGCCCATAGGCAAGAACCAGGGGCTTCAGTTCCAGCTTGCAGACAACATGGCAAAGATCGATGCTGCAAGGCTCATGGGATATCAGGCCCTTTGGACGTATGACAGAGAGCAGAGAGACGGCGCCTTCACAAGGTTCGAAGTCAGCATGAAGGTTGCAGAGGCAAAGCTCCTCTCCACAACATGGGCATTTGAAGCCATAAATGATGCCCTCCAGTGGCAGGGAGCATTCGGTTACTCCAAGGACTGCCCGGAGGAATGGGCACTCAGGGGAATAAGGTCCTTCTACCTGGCAGAGGGCTCCAGGGAAATAATGAAGCACATAATCGCCAGGGAGTCCCTTGGAAGAGACTTCATGAAGTGAATTACTTCTCTTCCTTCACCTGCCTTAGCATCATCAATGGGTTCAAGTATGTGGCAAATGTCCACACCTGGTCCCAGGTAATCTCCTTCATCATTATTGCAACGCCGACATATATCAACACAGATGTGGCGGCTATTGGGGCCAGAAGGTATATGGAATAGGGTTGAACGAACTGGAGTATTAAGTATAGAGATGCAAGCTGTATCGCAACAGGAACTATGTGTCTTGTAATTCCCAAGCTTGCCCTGGCACCTTCCATTCTGAATACGATCAGCCTGAAGAACAGGTTGTTCAGCAGGGTGGCTGTCAAGAAGCTCACTGCAGCCCCGATGACGCCCAGCGACAGGTACGATACGCCAAATATCTCCTTCGGGACCAGTATGAAATTCAGCACAATATTGGTAAGGATTGTTGCCCCGGAAACAACTGCTATTATGTGTGTCTTGCCCCTGGCGATCAGGGCTGCCTGATAGGGTGAAAGAGTTGTCTGAAAGTACACTGTTACTGCCAAAACAGCGAGTGTGGAGGAGTAAGTCACGAACACCCCGTTGAACAGGTTTACAATGTAAACGTTGAGCGATATGAAGAGCACCACAAATGGCAGTATGAAGAGAGAAGTCATTCGCTCGAAATCCCTGATTGATTTTGTGAATTCTTCAGCGTTTTCCGGATTGTTGATTCTGGAAAGCAAGGGCAAAAAGAACACAGTAAGCGCAGTTGAAACTGCCGATATGCTCTGAACAATCTTCTGGTCCAGGAAGAAGCCACCTGTGGCTGTTGCACTCCAGAAGAACTGGATTATGACTTTGTCTATGTTACCATTTACAGATGCGAGGCTCCCCGAAATCGCAAGCGGTATTGCCACCGCAGCATATTTGGTGAAAATCTTGCGGGAGGGGCGTTTGATGTTCCATGGCCTTCCCAGGAGGACTCCGAGTGTGAAGTAGACTGAATAAGATATGCTGTATGTAATTGCAAGTATTATTGCCGCGTCGATCGTCTTGCTCACTGGCAGGTGCAGGAAGAACAGGGTTCCCAGGCCTATAAAAATAGAATTCCTGAGCAGGGCCTCGGCCATTGACGGTAGTGCCATCCTGGCTGGGGAGAGACGTGCAGTGAAGTAAGCCTGCGCAAACCCCAGGAGGCTCTGGAAGAAATAGTACGGTGTAACTGCAAGTACCATCCAGTACTCCACCGGGTCCTGGAAACCTTTGTGAAGAACAACCGTCCAGACTTGCAACACAACTACAACTGCCGCCGCATAGATGAATCCCAGGATCAGTTTCACTGCCAGGTATGTGCCATTGCAGGAACCAATATCCTCACCCTCTGAAATGAACTTCTGGTGGGCTTGTGAAAAACCTAGGTCCGCAATGAATGAAAAAATTCCGCCGAATCCTATTGCAAAGGCGAGGAAACCGAAAATATCCGGGGAGATGAATCTTGTGATGAAGAAGAGCCCAGCGTAGCCCATGCCAGTGTTTATGACGTTCTGCGCCACGATAATCGGAGACTTCTGGGCAAACAATAAGACGGGATGCGAAAGCCCAAGAATAAAGGTTATGGTCAATATGTTTGAGCCTTGCGCACGCAGGCTGAATCAAACTTATTAAGCCATTGGCTCATGTGCAGACACTGGGTAGCCATGGCTGAAGAAATCACGATAGACGAATTCAGGAGTGTTGAGCTCAAGACGGCGAAGGTCGTGGAATGCGAGAAGGTCGAGAAGTCAAGGAGCCTTCTCAGGATTGTCGTAGACCTCGGTGAGGAGAAAAGGCAGATCGTTTCCAGCATCTCAGACTATTATGCCCCAGAGGAGATGCTCGGAAAGACCCTGATCGTAGTGACAAACCTGAAAAAGGCGAAGATCATGGGGCTGGAAAGCGAAGGCATGCTTCTTGCCGCAGAGAAGGGAGAATTCCTGTCCCTTGCGACCATGGACAGGGACGCGCCATCAGGTCTCAGGATTTCATGATTCAATATGGTTCTAGTTGAAAAGTACAGGCCCAAGAAAATAGACGATCTGATCGTTTCGGACAGGATACTGGAGCAGATCAGCGGATGGGTTGACAGGTGGAAGGAAGGAACCCCTGTTAAGAAAGCCATGATACTTTTCGGGCCACCCGGGGTGGGTAAGACCACTACGGTTCACGTCGTAGCAGCCCAGATGGGGTGGCCGGTTGTCGAGATGAATGCCTCAGACATGAGGAACAGGGACAGCATGAAGCGTGTTGCGCTAATGGCGTCCCTTTATGGGGACCTCACCACAATAGGCAGTGAATCTCGCGGGCCGAACAAGATCATACTTATAGATGAGGCAGACAGCATCTTTGAGGGCAGAAGCAAGGAATCCGGCGGCGATACGGGAGGAATAAGCGAGCTGGCAAGAATAGTGAAAGGGACAAGGAATCCCATCGTGCTGACCATGAATGATTATTATGACTTCAGGAGAAAGTCCGGTGCGTCGGAGATAATTAACAACTCCCTGAACATAGAGTTTCTGCAGTACAAGAGAAGGAATGATACGGACTACAAGCAATTCCGGATGAAACTCCTCTCCAGGATATCCAAGATACAGAAAGAGGAGGGGATCACCGTTCCCCAGAACCGGGTAATGGAAATAGTGGACCGCAACGAGAATGATATCAGGGGGATACTGAACGACATTGAATCTCTGAGGGATTACGAGCAGGGACCCGGCAGGGACCCTGACATAGGAGTAAGGGATTCTGCTGAAAATATATACAGCACGATTTCCGCCACATTCAAGTCCGGAGATTACAACAAGGTTCTCAGGACACTTTACGGAAAGGACTTCACAACAGAGGACTATCTTATGTGGATAGACGAGAACCTTCCAGACGAGGCTCAGGATCCTCACGACCTGATGGAAGCCTACGATCTCCTTTCAAGAGCTGACCGCTACATCGGCAGGGTGTTCAGGAAACAGCATTTCGCATACAAGATGTACGCGGAGGAAATGGCCGCTGCGGTACCGGTGATGATAAAGGAGAAGAATCAGCACTACGTCAAATACAGATTTCCTGAGCTAATCAAATCAATGGGGAGGTTGCGGGAGTCCAGAAGAAGCAGGCGCAGCCTAACATCCAAGCTGAGTGTTGCGGCACACACCAGCCGCAGAAAGGTGAGAGAGTATTTCTGGTTCTATTCATACATTGCCGGGAAGGACAGACGAATAATGGCACAGATGGAAGACAGGCTTCAGCTTTCAGAAAAAGAGATCACGCTGCTCAAGAAATCGAGATAGGGTCAGGTCTCCGTCTTCACCGGCTCCTGGGAAGCATGATTCCTGATGAAATCCTTGCACTTCTTGATTGAGCCGCTTGTTATAAGGCTCTCGACACCGTCAAGGTTGTCCTTGATGTATGAAATTAGCTGCTCTTTGTAGTACTGGCTTGTCATGAAAATGCAATAGTTGCCATCGCTGAATTTCTTCTTTGCCCTGAATACCCTTCCCAGATCCTGCTCAATGCTCTTCAGTGAGTTCTGCATGCTCTCAGAATAGAGGATCATGTAACGTTTCCTGTAGGGCGAGGATTTCAAGGTGTCACCATAAGAGATTGAAGGATTATTTACCTTGTGCAGATTAAGGGAGGACAAAGGTGTGGAAATCACAGCAATACATTTGTTTCGCGAGGCATAGTATAGCGCCCTCCAGCTACGAAGGTATTTATATTTAGGTGGGCTACACCTTAATTGTCACATTTGAAGGCGGATTAAAATGTCTGAGGTTACAAGCACATACAGCCAGGTGCGCGATGCGTGGAAAAAAGTCAAGAAATCAGAATCATACAACCTCCAGAAGCAGAGAATGATAGAATGGAGAAAGGGCCCTGCAACAGAGAGGGTTGAATACCCCACAAGGGTCGACAGGGCAAGGTCCCTGGGCTACAAGAGGAAGAAAGGTTACACCATTGTAAGAGCCAAGGTAAGGAGAGGGGGCAGGAACAGGCCCAAGATCATGGGCGGTAGAAGGCCCAGAAGAATGGCTTACAACAAGCTTACCCCCAAGAAGAGCATCCAGTGGATAGCCGAGGAGAGGGTGGCCGACAAGTACCCAAACATGGAGGTACTCAATTCCTACTATGTCGGAGAAGATGGTTCCTACAAGTATTACGAGGTCATACTTGTTGACAAGAACCAGCCCGCAATTTACAAGGACAGGCACATCTCATGGGTAGCTGAGCCGCAGAACACCGGTAGAGTTTACAGGGGACTGACCTCTGCAGGGTACAAGGCTCGGGGCCTCAGGACTGGAAACACGGGAAGCTCAAAGAGCAGGCCATCCATCAGGGCAAACGGCAGACTGAGAAGATAAACCACATTTTTTCTTGATGCCGGGGTGGCCCAGTGGTACGGCGCCAGACTTGAGATCTGGTTCCCTTGTGGATCGGGAGTTCGAATCTCTCCCCCGGCGTTATTAGTCGCGACCGGATATCGGAGTGGTAGATGCGTAGAAACCCTTTGCGAATCAGAATAATATCCGTCGGTATGAATTCCTGCTAGCTTAATGGGTTCATTGTCTTCCAATAACTACCATCACTTTCATAATATGGATAAACTTCGGGAACTATGGTCCTTGAAGTGCTGGACCTTGTAGGAGCATTTGTCTTCGGAATCAGCGGAGCAATTGCCGGAATCAGGCACAAGATTGACTTGTTTGGAGTGATAGTGCTTTCATTCATCACAGCAAGTGCTGGCGGCATCATAAGAGGCCTAATCATAGGGTCAATTCCCCCAGTGCCAATGAGCCAGTGGCAATATATAGTTGTAGCACTTCTTCCAGGTCCGTTCACATTCTATTTCTATTCGACAGTTAAGCGCCTTAATCAACCCTTATGGATTTTTGACGCAGCCGGGCTTTCGTTGTTTGCAGTCTCGGGATCCTTGAAGGCCCTTGAGTTCAATTTGAACCCCATTGCAGCTGTTCTTTTGGGAGTCCTGACAGGAGTTGGAGGCGGTGTAACCAGGGATATACTTGTAAGGGAAGAGCCGGTAATACTGCGCCGCGACATCTACGCGGTGGCTGCTTTGGCAGGCTCATCTGCGGTAGTCATCGGTTATATGATGGGACTTCCAGTAGTGGAACTTGAGTTGATCGGGGTAGGTCTTTGCTTTTTCATCAGGATTGGTGCTTTGCATTACCGATGGAGGTTACCCATCCTAAATGTGCCGGAGTAGCACCCGGGAACTCCCTTTCTAGTTAAATTCCAACCTTTAGGGTACTTCAGCAACTCGAGTAGTTTCCTGTGAGTTTGTTCTCCTTTAGC
The DNA here is from genome assembly GCA_046704525.1 of Thermoplasmataceae archaeon. Lineage (GTDB taxonomy): Archaea > Thermoplasmatota > Thermoplasmata > Thermoplasmatales > Thermoplasmataceae. The sequence continues at coordinate 5,760 of JBJKRS010000078.1, read as the reverse complement.
AGTTCAAATTAGACCCAGACTGTTCATTGAATTCTCCCGGCATTCTACTGTGTTACAAGAAATTCCAAGGTCATTGTTTTTCAAAAATTCGAAAAGCCAGAACTAAGTTTTATTAACACGGATTATTATGATAGACAATGACTAGTACGGAACCTCATGTTGCGCCTCCCTCGCGCAAAAAATGGATTCTGCCAGTAGTTATCCTAGTTGTAATTGTCGTGGTTTCAGCGTCCCTCTATGTCATTTTCTATGGAGGTCACACCTATCCCGCAACTCCCTCAGCCATCGGCGATTCTTCAGTTACAGCAGGAAGCCCCTATCAGCTCACTGTTCATACCGGGACAGTTTTCAGCTCTGCATCTGTCAACTTCGGTGACGGCACCACTGTCACGGTGAATAAGACAGGCAATCAGAATTTCAGCATTTCCCACACTTACGACATAACAGGCAGTGCCCTCATACACTATACTGTAACAGCACCTAACAGCGGCGTCTTCTCCTCTTCGAATTCTCTTCTCCCTGTGATTGTGTCCCCTTCATCTGACTACATCACGACAAGCCAGTCAATAGGCCTTATAACGGTCAACTACTCTGCTTCATCGACCCCCAAGGTTCTCAATAACCCTGTCTTCGGAACAAATTCCATGGTCACATTCAGGATAGGTTACTACAATGAGCCTCAAAACGGGAGCTATCAGATCATCAAGCAGGATGTGTCCTCAAGCTTTGGGACAAACCTGAGCGTCGCATACCAGTGGAACAGTACGCAGGGAACATACGTTGAGCCGACCTCTGGCTCTCAGTTCAACTACACTTTCGGCTCGTCAGGGCTCAATTACGTTAAGGTCAAGACAATAACCGCAGTTGTAAACAGCACTACAGGTGCCATTGACAACAGTACTGCAAAATCGAGCCTGTCTTTCCTTGATGTGGCAATTTTCAACAATGGTGCACTAACGGGAACCACCACCCAGACTTTCGTGAACGTTGAGAACTATATCGGAACGCCAAATACCTTCGACGGTGCCATAGCATATGATGGGCAGGCCCTTGAGCCACTGTTCAACACTCTTCAGTTCCTGGTAGGGTATGTCGGCAACTCTACTTCCGATTTCTACCCTCAGCTAGCTGCCAACCTTCCGTCTATTGCGAATGGCGAGATCAACACCAACTATGCCAACTATAGCGAGACGACTCCGTGGGGCACAACATATACTGTTCACCTGATGCCGTATGAGAATTATACGTTCAAGATCAGGAGCAATGCTTCATGGCAGGACGGATCGCCTGTGACGGCGCACGATGTCATGTACTCAATGGTCCGTACACTCCTGTTCGATGCCGGCTCTCCGGGCACTCCCGGCTGGATCCAGGCCGAGTACATGCTGCCCGGGGATTACTACACCAGCAACACTTTCTACAACATTACGCAGAACATGTCAGTAAACAGTGCTCAGAACAGCATTACTTTCCACTTCCAGCAGCAGATGTCCCCGTCGCTGGTCTTCCAGATACTGGCATACGCATCGGGAGCCTTCGTGATGGATTCCGCGTGGATCAACTCCCACGGCGGCAACATAACATGGAATGCAACTGGATTCCAGGATTACAAGACATTTGCGACTGCAGCCAACTACAACAAGTACATTCAGAACCATATAATGGCGGATGGCCCATACCAGCTGGCTTACGTGGTTCCCGGTTCTGCGGTTGAACTTGTAGCCAATCCCAGCTTCGTATCTCCTGGCCCCATGTTTCCCAAGGCCAAGATAGGAACTGTGCTTCTTGAGTATGTCTCAAGCGCCAACTCCAGGGCTCTTGCTTTGACGTCCGGAGAAGGGTCTGTCGTATCAATGCCAACTTCGCAGTGGACTCTGGTGAACAAGCTCAATGCTGCAGGAAAGATCAATCTCTACGAATACCCGTCCATGGATATGTACTTCTACATGTTCAATGCCAATGTCAGCGAGACCTCCCTGCACCACATAACTCCGGCAGCAAACATGCCGTCGAACTTCTTTGCCAGCATAGCAGTCAGAAAGGCATTTGCGTATTCGTTCAACTACAACTTCTACTTCTCTGACCAGGTAGGGAACTCCATATACAACACCACCTTCGAGTTTCCTTACGCAGGGATGCTGATAAAAGGGCTTCCAGGAACGCAGTCTGTATCGGACCTGAATAAGACCACAGATGGTGTGCCTTACTACGACATAAACATTGCAAAGCAGTGGTGGTCAAAGGTGGACATAGCCAATTACGGAATCTCGCTCTCCGGAGGCAAGTACATGTATAACGGCTCGACCCTGACCATCCCGCTGATGATACCCGCGGGCAACGCCGTTGATCAAGCTGCTTTCTCCACCTTCGCGGATGCTCTGTCCCAGGTCATACCCGGGGCATCATTCCCGGAGTACCAGTTGACGTTCTCCGAACTCCTGGCAAATGCAGCGGCAGGAAGCAACGGAATGACATTGTGGTCGTGGCTATGGGGGCCCGACTTCCCGTATCCCACGGACTACATGGGTGCTATGGGAAACCCGTCGAATCTGTCGTTCTTCCCCTCTGCCAACGGATTCACGCCATATTTGTTCCAGAATCTTGGTCTGAGCAGCCAGGCTGACAACCTGACTTACATGATGACACACTACGACAATGGGGCTGGATCAACCAACCTGACCTATGCCATCCAGGAGTTCCAGAAGCAGAACCAGATGCTGGTGAACATGACGATGTACCTGTATCTCGGGCAGTATAATTTCTTCTGGATTGCCAACAAGAATGTGAACGGAGCTGACATGGTCCAGTACCAGACTAACCCCGTTGTGGCAGGAGAACTCTCCCTGATGTATAACCTGGTGTCGTTCAATAGTTGAACGGCACTGGAAAATTTATTTTAAAATAGATAATAGATGCTTCCCCTTATCGGGGGGCTTTTTTTTAGAACTTCACGAACCTCTATGGCCTATGGCTTAACTTCCTTGAGCGTCCTGAGTACCGAGTTGAACCCATTTTCCAGGGCATCCTCAGATATCAAGGGAGGAGGAGTGATCTTGAGAACGTCATTGTTCTCGCCAACAAGAGTGCAGATCACTCCGTTCTTCAAGATGCCGTCCCTCACTGCGTAAGCATAGGACGGATCATGCCCCTTGCCTGAGAGATCCACACCGATCATGAATCCGCGTCCCCTGACTGATTCAATCCTTGGATTCCTGAGGTCACTGAGACCTTCCATGAACCCCCTTCCGCGTTCCCTGATGAAATTAAGCCTCTCTTCTGTAAGTGATTCCAGCACCCTGATTGATATGGCAGCACTGAGAGAGTTTCCCCCTGTCATTGCAAGCACTGACCCATAAGGAAGGCCCCAGCTGCCATTGTACAGGGATATTCCAAGTGGGAGCCCTCCTGCTACGCCCTTGCCAAGGCAAATCATGTCCGGGTTCATTGACTCCTTCATGGAGAGGAACAGTTCACCCGATCTTCCGAATCCTGTGTACACTTCATCAGCAATGAGCTTGAGGCCATACTGGCCAGCAAGCTTCCTGAGAGTTGAAAGGTACTTCCTTCTTAGAACTATGACGCCACCGTCAGACTGTATCATTTCAAAGATGAGGGGCGATCCTTCCAGGTCGACTGTTTCTGAGGCTTTTCCCATTAGGTCTTCATTGTATGATGCCACATCGTCAGTGTCATCATCGGAGACAGGCACGCGGAGGTGGCCTATCTTATCCGACGGATCCCACCCACTTCCATTGGAGACCTTGAATGTAAGGTAACTCCTGCCATGGTACGCGCCTTCGAGGGCAAAGAATGGCGGCCCGAACCTTGAGAGGGATGCATCACAAGCTCCCGTTCCTGAATTTGTATACGCAACTTTCTCAAATCCGGACATGCCTGTCAGTTGTCTGCTCAACTCTTCACTATACCTGTTCCTGAACACCAGGGAACTGAATGGGTATACGGGCAGATCACTGAAGAAATCATATCCTGTTGTCATACCTGACCCACTGAAGTCGAGGAAGGTGCCCTTGTCAGTCTCGAGGTAAAAGCCACTTGTCCTGTCCACCATGAAGTCGAATTTCTTGAACTCGGGGTTTACCAGGCTGCTTCACCTCCTGGACAATGACTGGAAGACTTTATTCCAGATATATCTGGAAGATCTTTCACGATGGAAACCGCAGATAGGCATTTCTTCACTTCGCCCAATGGGCGTTCCATCAATGGGAAGGGACCCTGATCGGGGCAAATTCAGGATCATTTCCTTACCAGCCTGTGCCTTTCAATGAAAACCTCAGTACGCCCATTCTTTGGCATTTTGACATCAACAGGCATCTTCGTGTCATTCATGATGGTGAATACCTTCCCTTTTTCAAGAATGAGAGGAACTGTGTACTTCATCTCGTCGCTTTCAAACCTCATGTTCAGGAGGCCGTCCTCGCCATTGAAGACCCTTGCCTTTGTGTAGCCCCTGAAATCCTGGTACTCCCCCTTCAGCTGTTCCCGCATGGTGCTGTTGTGAACAAACGGGAGTTCGTTGACGGCATCCAAGCCTTTGACCAGCAGTGCAAGGGCATAGGACGCTATCTGTGCAGTGGGGCAGTCCCCATTGTTGGACGTTACCGCTGCGCCCGCGTTGAATTCTGGAAGAAAGGCGAGGTGTGCAGAAAAAACTCCAGTGCTTCCCGAGTGCGCTATCATGTTATGCCCCAGGAACCCCTTGCTGTTCAGCCAGCCGTAGGCATAGCTGGCATCGGCGTCACCCACCATCCTTGGCGTCTTTATCCGTGGCTCTATACCAGTCCGTATGCTTTCCTGAGAAAGAACGCCCCCGTTGTGTTTGGACGATCCCATCCACATCCTTAGGTACATGGACAGTTCCAGTGAAGAGCATATGAGCCCTCCTGCCGCATCCACGAGATCATGGCTCACATCCCTAACCGGTTCCCTGGAACCTGAGCCATCGAAGAAGTACCCGGTAGCTGCATCACTGTCCTTGGAAGCTGCTTCCGGATCCAGGGTTGATCTCTTCATTCCGAGGGGCCTGAGTATGTTGTCTTCGACATACTTGCGGAATGGCAGTCCCGAGAGCTTCTCTATGATGTACCCAAGCATGGTGTAGCCTTCGTTCCAGTAAAAGAACTGCTTACCTGGCTCTGCAACTCTCTCATCTGCTGCGGAGTTTATCAGGTCGAAGAAGTCCCGCCTGTCCGCCATGGGTATGTAACTGCTATCCTTCCCGATTTCCCTCATCAGGAGTATCTCCGCTGCATTGAGGGTCGGGAATCCGCTCGAATGGCTTAGCAGATGGCTGATTGTTGTCTTGCTGGCATCAGAGTCGACTCTGTAATCTTCAACATATGATGTAACAGGATCATCAAGCTTCAGCTTCCCTTTCTCGGCGAGCTGCAGGATCGCGACAGCGGTGAATGATTTTGTCACTGAGCCAATTCCGAAAAGTGTATTGTCAGAGGCAGGGAGTGACCTCTCAACGTCACGGTATCCATACCCTCTGGAAAAGACGACCTCATCTTCCTTGACCAAGGTAAGTCCAAGGCCCGGTATTCTCTTGTCCTTCAGTTCTCCAGAAATATAGCGGTTGAGCTTGTCTACCTTTTCTCTTTGAAAGCTCTCGTGATACCTGTTCCCTTGTGTCATGCAAGCTAATGATCAAACACATTATTAAACCAATCTGTCACCTTTCCGAATAATGTGCATCGATGCACATTATTCGGAAAGGTGACAGATTGGTTTAATAATGTG
>JBJKRS010000077.1:0-10704 GCA_046704525.1 Thermoplasmataceae archaeon | reverse complement strand
TTTCCAAGGGTCAGAACTGCATTCTGGACGTTGTCGTTGGTAATGATTACATTCTGCTGAAGTGAAAATACGAACATGACAACTCCAATGACTGTCACCAGCAAGGCAGCTGTTGTCATCTTGTTCTTGAAGACTCTTTTGATGGCTGTATAGTAGCTATCACGATATACAATCTTTATGAGCCTTGCCTTGTCCACATAAATATATCCAAAATGTGTTTTTAATCTTTTAGGTTTGTCTATACCCTTACTGTGCCATGGGTGGCATATGGAAACCCCAAAGCCTGCAGAACCAAGTCATTCTCGATCATCATTTCCCCGGCTTCTTTGCTCGAATGCCGCTGTAATGGAGTATGCCAGCAAAACCACCCCGACAAGCGCTATTGCAGCACCGGGTATGCCAATGGTCTTTGAGGTGTGTACTACGTATGTCTGATTGAATTCGGATTTTATATGGACAAGGATGAGGTGATTCGTGTTCGACGTCATGTTTAAAATCATTCCCCTGGCGAACTCATGGTTGGGTTGCACTGTTACAACAGAGTTGTTCAGGGCAGTCCCGCTTGCAACTGTGGTATGTGTTGTCTTTTGGAGTCCTCCAACTGTGAAGGTGGCAGTATAGGTCAGGTTGTAGTGCAACTTGTCTCCGGTGGGGAATGTGAAGTACAGAACCAGAGCAGACTCACTAGATTGGCTCACCTGCATCTGGCCTTGTACCGAATTGCTGATGTTTCCATTGAAATAAGTTGTATTATGGGTTACATTGTAATCCACATAGTTGTTTGAGAATTCGAACATGGATACTCCAACTATTATGAGTATGATTGCGACAAGAGTCACCTTGTTCCTCAGAACTTTCTTCAGGGTGACCGTGATCGGATCCCTGTGCAGAACCCTTTTGACTCTTGCTCTAGGCACGGACCCAAATCTGAATTAGGGTTATTAAACCTGACCTGCCATAAAATAGCACAAGATTGCGGATAAATTCTAATATCCAGCCCATCATTAGTGTTACGATGGATGGAGAAGCTGGAAATGGCGAAAGCAAGGTTCCATACAACGATCTCTTGAGCAGGGCGCTGAAGTATTTCGCCCTGATTGGAATATTCGCTTCCATCATCTCTTTTTACACGCTGCTTCCTAGGACTATTGCGCAGCTTAACATCATTGTGAGTTCAAACCCATACTTCTACTTCCTTGTGAACGGGGCATCTTCCGTTGCGGGAGCGCTGCTCGTGCTAATTGTCAGTGCCTTTGCGGTGACCATATCCTGCCTGACCCTTTTTGTCAAATTCGGCGAAAAGACCACAGGGACCAGAATTCAGAACATTCCCGAGTTCTACCGTTACTTCTCCGTTTTCATACTTGTAGAGCTTGTTCTTTCACTGATAGCCCCACAGGTTAGCCCCTCTTTTGCAAACAATCCAGTACTTGGCCTTTCACTCCCTGTCCAGAATTTTATTTTTATTTCATCTTCTTTTTCGCAGACAGTCATTGAGCAATTCATCCCCATAGCTATCATATCTGTGGCGTACCTGGCAATCCGAAGGAAACTGAGCCTCAAAAATCTCCTTAACCCCGACAGAAGCATGGAACGGGTTATGATTCCCACCATCATCATAGCGTCAGTCTTTGCATCCCTGGTTGTTTCTGTTGACATAGGTTCAGGGATTCTTAATTTCTTCAGCTTTCTGATCCTGGATTTCATATATTTCAGGTTCGGATTTACAAGGGCACTCGTTTCAGGATTCACAATCTCCCAGTACAACATTCTCCTGCAAGCACTTCCTGCAACCCCGCTCCCGTACGTGACTTATGCATTCCTGATAATCTGGGGAATGCTTGGCATGTTTGCGGTCATTTCCGTATTCTCTTCAAGAACCAGGGCTACAGCGGCATCAGCAGTTGAGAGGGGAGAAGGAGTGGGAACAGCTTCGGACAATGAAAAGCCTGCGCCCAGAAGAGGGCCCGCCGCAGAATACTCGAAGCCGGAGAATCTCTGGGTACGAAGTGCCTGTCCCAGCTGCGGAGGTTATTCATTCATTCTTGCGGAAAACATGTCGCTGGAATGCCAGAACTGCCATCATGTGATAGACAGGGATGCAGTTGGAGAATTCAATGTCAAGCTTTCCAACATGAACGAGGTACGAAGCTGACTAAGCTGACTCTTCCGATGGGAGTTGCGGGGTCCTGTCAATAGCGAGCAGAGCTACGATGTATACGATAGGAAGGGAAAATATGGCAATTATTGAGATTCCGCCATAGTACTGGAAAAGAAGTCCGCCGCCAAGCGATCCTATCACCGTTCCGATTCCAAAGACTGTTTCGTAATAGAAGACTCCCAGCCTCACTGAAGCGGACTCGGAAACGTATGCGAGTATCTTTGACATTGCCACGGACGTTCCAAGGCCCAGCGACACCATCAGGGCTGAAACCAGGTAGACTGAGTGCGATATCCCAAAGAGGAAGGTTGGAAGCACGAGAACTGCAGAAAGCACGGCGTAGAATTTTACAGTCTTGTTCCTGACAAAATTCATGAGCACGTAGCCTACTGCTGATGAAGCCCCGAATATTCCGACAATGACCCCTATTATGTAATCCTGCTCTCCATAATACTTGAGCACGGGAACAATCACGAAAAAGACGAATCCCATGGAAATGCCTGAAAAGAGCAGCGAGTACACGTACCTGAGCCTTATGTGCGAGAATACTGCATTGACAGGCTTGAAGTCGTATCTGGGAATAAAGAATAGGCCTATGGCAAAGGATATTGCAGCTGCTACAAAGAGGAAGTCGAATCCAAGATACTGGAGGATGATTCCTGCTACAACAGGTACCACGGCATTTGGCACCCCCCACCCCGCTGAATATTTCTCGGCGTTTCCCTCTCCCTGGACCAGTGCAAGCGATATCTCTGAAGTTATCCACCAGAACGCCTGAACGACGCTCGAAACTATGTATATGAAAAGGAAGATTAACTCTGTCCTGAAAATAAGCGCAAGGGAAATAGCAGCTGAGCCTGCATATGAGAATACCGTGCCGGGCCTAAGATACTTGTAGTCCAGCTTGGTATAGATTCCTGCCACGGCTATAAATGGAAGGGCGAGAAGGAAGCCGAGAAAACCGATGAATGAGTAGCTGTAACCGTACGAGGTAGCCAGTATGGGAAAGCTGAAGACCAGGCTGAACAGGCCTATGGAGAACATTATGCTCGATGCCAGGAGCCTGAATGAATTGCTTTTCAACTGCTTCCCCCCCATTCGGTGGTGATGAAGGTCGCGCAAATAACATTTTCCGGCCTGAGGTCCGAACCTGTTTGCTTACTGTATCTTGTCTATCTTGACTCCATCATCATCGTAGAAGGCTATAATGTCATCCTCTCCGAGGTCAAGCTTCTCTATGATCTTTTTTGGAAGAGTAATCCTGTAGGATGTGCCTCTTGCGGAAATATGTGTTACATCTATGATCGGCTTGCGGCTCATATGCAACAAAATCTCATTTTGGTATAATTATCTTTGTTGCACTTCATTCACATAATTGCAATTATGGCATCAGTGTTACTTAAATTCGCTGGAGCGGTGGTGCATGCAGAAAAACAGGGTTAAACAGAGAGTCTTTTATATTCATTTGAATTCACCATTGGATATCAATGGCAAGAAAACCGGCAAGAATGTACACCAATATATCCGGTCCTGCTTACACGCGGAGAGAGTTCATGGGAGGAGTCCCCTACCCAAAGATCACGACGTTCGTTCAAGGAAACCAGAAGAGAGACTTTGATATTGAATTCAGGCTCATTGCCGAGGAGTCCTGCCAGATCAGGCATATAGCCCTTGAGGCTGCAAGGATCTCCATAAACAGGAAGATGACTGAGGCAACCGGTGCGGAGAATTATTTCCTTCAGATAAGGCCCTATCCTCATCAGGTAATCAGAGAGCACAAAATGGCCACTGGAGCCGGTGCTGACAGAATCTCAAGCGGAATGAGAAGGGCTTTTGGCAGGCCGGTGGGAACAGCTGCAAGAGTAAGAAGCAAGGACATAATAATGGTGGCCCGCTCAAACCCTGATCAGGCCAGAAGGCTCAGAGACGCATTGCACAAGGCATCAATAAAACTGCCCACTCCGTGCAAAATAGAAATAACAAAAGGAAAAGACCTCGCCGGAAGGCTTGGTCTCTGATCAAACTTTAATTCTTATTTCTCCTGGACTGGTTTCACTCCGATTTTTCTTCTTTTTCGTCAGATTCTTCTGCAACTTCCTCAGCTGCATTAGCGGACGTTGCTTCAAGCTTTCCGGCCAAATACTTCGCCAAGTTCACTGCCTCCTTACCGACCACTGTGAAGGATACCTTTGACCCGTGGTCGCCAGGTACGATGTGGATATAAATCGAGTTGTTGGGGCTTGACGCGTAGAGTGTTCCGAGTATGATGAAAAACACAATGGAAATGAGGGTGGAAAAGAAGAAAAGAATAATGGCTATAACACCCACGCCCAGCAGTATTGTCGTGCTGGGAGCCTTGCGTCCCATTGCGAACAGACTGCTTCCACTAACTTCCTGCGTGACGTAGAAATCCCTTCTCATTGCAAGCACTTGCCGTGCTTCCTTGAAAATGGATGCTGGATCCCCTGTGAAGTTTCTTTCTGAAGTTGGCATCTTAACACGTTCCTAACGCAACCGTTAGTATTTAATTGTGCACCAAAATTAAGAGGATCAGAACAACTTTGTGCTTTCTCTTGTGCCTATGAAATCCTGAATCAGTTTTGCCGCCAGCATCGATGTATTGCCGTTGTCATAGAGCGGAGTGAACTCGACAACATCGAACGCAGCGACCCTCCTGCCCAGTTTCCTGATCAGGTGCTGAACGTCCGTGTCCTTGAGTCCATATGGCTCAGGGGTTCCCACGGCGGGTGCATATGCAGGGTCTATCCCGTCCATGTCTATTGAAAAGTACACCTTCTCTGTCAGATATTCAGAAATCCTGCCCAGGAAAGATTCAATGCCTTCCTTCCTTACATCTGACGCCGGCAGGAACCAGACGTCCTTCTTCCTGTCAGAGAAGAATTCTTCCTTCGATGTAGACCTCGTGCCAACTGAGACAATCCTTCCGGGGCCAAGCAGATCTAGTGCCCTCCTGGTCACGCAGGCATGGTTGAACTTGCTCCCCATGTATTCGTTCCTGAAATCAGAGTGCGCATCGATTATGATCATGGAAGCGTCCCTGAGATTCCTTACTGCTCCTACCGTTACCGAGTGTTCGCCGCCAAGCATCACAGGGATTTTGCCGTCCCCCAGTATTCGTGAGGTTACATACTCCACTTCGTCCAAAACCTCTGAAACATCCTCAGATTCTTCCAGGTCCCCCAGGTCGCTTATAGCCGACTCAGAGAAATCGACTTCGTATGAAACGTCGTATGACTCCAGGTTTCCATATGCCTGCCTGACTGAATCAGGCGCAAGCCTTGATCCTCGCCTGTAGCTGGATGTACCGTCAAAGGGGACGCCAAATATTACGTACCTGGAGTCTGCGTAAGATGAAAGGGCGTCTGGAATCTTTCTTCTTGAAAAATACTTGCTCAGTTCTGGAGCATTATCTTGCGTACTCCCATGGTTTCCCAATAGGATACCTCCGTCCCTGCCTTTATTTTCTCCTCTTCGCCCGGCTCTATCTGTATTACGAATGTCTCAAATGTCTCGCTGTCCATGAGCTGGGCCTCGTTGTTGTTGACATGAAGCACCTGTGCATTCTTCTTCTCTATGATCGGGACCTTTACCTTGTGCTTGACTGGAAACACGACACTCTTTTTCTGAGAGTCAAAAATGCCTATGGCAACTATCCTGGCCTTTGCTTCACCATGCTTCCCGGGCTTGGAAGTGGTGATCTCCATGATTTTGCAGGGAATGTCATCAATGAGCATGTATCTGCCCACCTTGAGTTCTCTGACCTCTAAGTCTTGCCAACTCATAGTATTTCACTTCCTGATAGGATATCGATTTAAATACTTTAGTGGATTTATGCGCTCCGCTAGATAATTCTTGCACCTAGTCGAATTTTGCATTCCTGAATTCATCGCTTCTGAAATCAACCAGGCTACCGTCCCTCTTGAGTATGCGCCCGTTAACCATGACAGTATCAACATTGGCTGGACCCGCAGAATACACAATATTTGAGACCACAGTGCCTGAATCCAGAGGCGTCAGGTTTGGCCTCGTGGCATTCAGGAGAACGATGTCCGCCTTCATGCCCTGGCTCAGTGACCCAATGTCAGTTCTTCCCAGAGCTGCTGCGCCATTGATATTGGCCATGTCAAAGACCTGTTGTGCCGTAAGGGTTGACGCGTCCCACCTTTCGTTCTTCACCGAAAGAGAAGCAAATTTCATGCTCTCGAAGGGGTTGAGCGAATTATTGCTGCCATTGCTGTCCGTACCAAGAGATACCAGAACCTCGTTTTCAAGCATTTCCGGGACGGGAGCTATTCCTCCGACTCCAAGTTTCGCATTGCTGACTGCGTTCCATGAAACCTTGACGCCCCCTCTGGCCAGCATCTTAACTTCTCGAAGTGTTGCCCATACGCAGTGCGCGGCCAGGAGATTTTTTCTCAGTACCCCGATTTCATCGAGGTGCTCGATGGGACGCTTGCCACCGCTTTTCTTCACGAAGTCGTAAACTTCTTTGCGCGTCTCTGCAAGATGAGTATGGACGAGGGTTCCGTGCCTGTCCGCTATTTCGAAAGCCTTGTGGTAATTCTCGTCTGATGATACATAAATGCCCTGTATTCCAATGGAAGGTGTAACAAGCGGGTTCCCGGAATGTGCTGATATGAAGCGCTCTGCGTTCTTCAAGGGGCTGCCCTTCTGGGTCGTGAATTCCTCATCCAGTGTTGCCCATGACAAAAATGCCCTGATTCCAGCCTTTGAAGCCGCCTTTGCTACAATGTCCTCTGAGTAGTACAGATCTGCAAAGGAAGTGATTCCCGAGTCGATCATTTCTAGCATGCTCAGCAAGGTGGAGTTGAAAATGCCCTCATCACTCCTCTCCGAATCAAGCTTGAACGTTTTCTCAAGAAAGTCCTCAAGGCTGACATCGTCAAGCATTCCCTTGAAGTGGCCCATGGGCGCATGGTGGTGGGTGTTGACCATGCCGGGAATCGCAATCTTTCCTTCGCCGTTGATCACTGTGTCTGCTGGCTTGGCCTCCTTCCCCGCATAAGTTATAATATCGCCTTCCACCAGAATATTTCCCCGGAAAATTTCCCGCGAACCGTTCTGCGTTACAACAAGGGCGTCCTGAATGAGAGTCGATTGCATCTCTCGTATATATGTGTATAATACTTTAAACCTTCAATATCGTCTTTGTGCGCCTTGAGGTGAGTCCTGCCACAACAAGTGTCACCACAATTGATGCTGAGACCACGGACAGCTGTATATTATATGCAGTAGCCTCACGGACAGCAAAGAAGGACAGTGCCCCTATCAACGCACCGACAAACACAGGATAACCGAACCTGTTGAGGGTCTCAGGGCTGTTCACAGAGCCCCTCAAATAAAGGGCAGTCAGTATTCCCCCCAGGGAGACAATAAAGGTTCCAAGAAGAAACGTCCCTATCTGTATTTTCAGGTTGGCAAGCGGCAGCACAACCTGGTAGCCATAGGCTATCAGGGTGTAGAGCGAATATAGTTCCTCTCCGTTAATGAACTCATAGGCAACGAAGTACGAGGATCCTGTTGATATCATGGAGGTGACTATTGCGAGCTGATCCAGAAGCAATGCGAGAGACATGATCAGCAGGGCAGAAGTCTTGTAGATCTTTTCGGAAAGTATCCCTTCTGCAACTATTATGACGCTGATGGCTATAATCGCTGAAACGAAGGTTGAGACGCTGACAGGAAGCGAAAGCGATGTGGCAACAGTGCCAGAGAGGGCTGTAGTGAAGTGGGACAGTAGAGTCAGAAGAAGAAGCAACAGGAACATTATTGTTGAAAGCGGGTAGACTGCCCCCTTGTATGCTGATGGGGTAAAGAATTTCACAAATGGAATGGCCACGATCACAGCAACCATTGGGTAGTCAAGTTGCGGTGCGGAGTAAGGTATCACGTACACGAGAAGCGAGACTGACGGCATCATTATTATGAGGTTCAACAGCAGTCTTGATACGATCTTCTTCTCCATCATGCTCCCTCGTTTGTCATCTTCCCGTACCCGTACTCAGTCATAAGCCTCAGGTATAGATCTTTCTTGCGTGAAATGGTGGTCTTCACTCCTACGCTATTCAAGAATGACGATATCCCGGTCAGGTACCTCCAGTGTTTAGCCTCGGTGCTCTCGACCAGTCTTTTGTAGACATTGTCTTCCCTTGACTCTATGAAGTCATAGGGATCAAGCAGGAACATGAAGAGCCTCTTTCCTATCTTGAAGTCCAGCCTGCTGCCAAGCTCCCCGGAATTAGAGAAGGGTGAAATGATAAGAATAAGTGCGTTCTTTTTCAGGTTCTTCTTGAGCTTGTCCAGCACCTGTGAAAGATAGAACTGACCCATGGGCCTAATGTCAGCAACAGTCTTCTCGAACTGCCTTATGCCTGTTTCACCCTTTGAAGGCTTTATGAAATAGTCGTGCATTGACGAGTCAATGCTGAAGCCAACACCGTCATGGTTCTTGAGAATGGCATAAGACGCGTTGATGACCGTGGTTATGACTGTATCGTACATCCTCTTTTCAGGCGCCCCCTGGTTGACATTTATGCTGTAATCCAGCACGAAGAGCACATCGATCTGACGCTCCTCCTCCATCTGCTTTACATAAAGGTCATCACCGGTAACGATGCCGTACCGGCTCCAGGCCACGTACCGCATGTCGTCAGACTGGTCGTAGTCCCGTATGCCGTAGAAATCGTAACCCTGCCCCACTTTCCTTGAGAAGTGCAACCCCTGGGTAAACACGAAGTTGCTGAGCCTTTCGCTCCTCTGTGTATGGATTTCGGCAGTCGCAGGAGCAACCCTGAACTCATTTATCGCCCTTACAGTCCTAATCCCGAGGCAGAGCTTCATGGGGTCTTCTGCGTAAAGCTTGACGGGCCCGACGTTGTACTTGCCTATTGCAGTGGAATGAAGAATGTATGTCCTTTCAATGGACTTTCCTCCGGGAATGGTCAACGTGCCCTCGAAGTCCTCCCTGGCACGAAAAACATCGGAGAGTGTGTCGTAGTAATGGAAATGCACTGTCTTCTTGGAGTTGTTCGTGAACCTGAGAATGACCTCCCGCTCCTGGTATTTCCTGACGCTTCCGCTCTGGATGCTTCTCTCAACCTCGACGCTCAGAATGTCCTTCACATCGTAGACGTTGAACATTACTACGTCCGCCGAAATGATGAAGAAGAGTATCATTGTGAAAATGATATAGTAACTGTAGCCTAGGAGAATGGACTCAAGAACGCCGTATGATGTAACTAAGAGCAGCAGCCAGCCGGTTTTCCTTATCATTGTGGAGCTTCAACTTCCGAAACTATCCGCCTTATTATCTTCTTGACCGATGATATGATGTCTGTCCCGCTGTCTATGATTGCTTCAGGTTTCAGGATAATCCTGTGGTTCAGGACTTCTGTGCATATGTAGGTCACGTCCTCGGGTATCACGTAATTCCGGCCGTTTATCAGTGCATTCGCTTTAGCAGCCTTGAGGAACTTGGCAGTAGTACGCGGGCTTGCGCCAATGTATACCATTTCGTGTTCCCTCGTTTTCCGGGCTATGTTCACGATGTAATCCATGATCTCGTCAGACGCGTAAACTTCCTTCACTTCCTCCCTGAGCCTCAGGATCATCTCCGGCCCGAGGACACTTTCAGGAGGTTCATCATAAGCGGTTGATGCCTTGAGTATCCCCTTTTCCTCCTCTCTTGAGGGATATGTCAGTATATACCTGAAAAGGAACCTGTCCATCAGTGCTTCAGCAAGTGGAAATGTCCCCTCCTGCTCAATTGGATTCTGTGTTGCAATTACTAGGAAAGGCTGGGGCACCTTCTCGCTGTTACCTCCAACAGAGACCTGCTTTTCCTCCATGGCTTCCAACATCGCCGAGTGCACCTTAGGTGGTGTTCTGTTAATCTCATCCGCGAGAAGGACGTTGGCGAACACTGGGCCCTTCCTGAACTCCATCTTCCTTGTCTCCAGGTTGAACACTATGCTGCCTGTGACATCTGAAGGCAGCATATCCGGTGTGAACTGGATCCTTTTGAAATCCATTCCTAGATGCCTGGAGAACTCGCTTGCGAGCATTGTTTTCGCTAGCCCTGGAACGCCTTCCAGCAGTACGTGGTTGTCACTCATCAGTGCTATGAACATGAACCGTACAATCCTCTCTGAACCGATTACCTTGGCCCCTATTGCCTTCTGGATCGACAGGACGTTGTTCCTGAGCTCCAGCAGGGTGTCTTCTGTCAACTCTGTCATTGCTTTACCCTCTCCTCGATATCTTCGTACTCAACCACTGATAGCTTGAACTGCCTGAGATAATTATACAGGTCCATGATCTGTTCAAAGACCTCCTTCCTGAGCTCAAATGCCTTCCTCCTCCTCTTCAGGGAAGCTGATTTTGTTCTGGCATCATATTTCCTGTAGAGCTTGTCAAGGGCCCTGAACTGTTCAAGCGTCTCCCTTATTCTCCTGAATTCAACCTCCATTGGCTGGAGGTAATGCTCATAATCATCTTTCCTA
>JBJKRS010000076.1:0-4492 GCA_046704525.1 Thermoplasmataceae archaeon | reverse complement strand
ACTCTGGAGTGCCTCAGAAACATGGGCATCACAGTTGACTTTGAGGATGGCACTTACAGGGTGGCCGGCAAGTTTTCCCAGGAGGAGTCTGCAGTAATGGCTGAAACCGACATGTCCTCTCTTTCAGTTTTCCTCACCCTTGGGGTTCTGTGTTCAGAAAGCGGCATAAAGCTGAAAAATGTGCACTCCAGCGGAAGCCAGCCCGACAGTGCATACATCAAGAAGCTGCAGGATGCAGGTTTTGACGTGGTCACGGACTGGAGTTCGAATACCGTGACCGCAAGAAAAAGCAATGGAGGCCACATCACCATCGATGCCGACGAGAGCCCGGACCTTTGCGTTATTGCGTCAGTGCTGGGTATTTTCTCCCAGGGTGGTGTTTCTATACTGAATACCGGCAGGCTCGCCGGAAAAGAAAGCGACAGGAAAAGGTCTATAATAAGCCTCTGCAGTGCATTCGGGGCAGAAGTCCGTGAAAAAGGAAATGACATTGATATCATGAATTCAGGGCACATTGAACACCCTGAATCACTCCATTTCAAGGATCACAGACTTGTAATGGCATCTGCTGTAGCAGCAGTAGTTTCAAATTCCTCCACGAGTATCGGTGACCTGGATTCCGTAAACAAGAGCTACCCCCTTTTTCTGCCCACGCTGATGGCTGTTGGGGTGGAAGCGGTAAACTGAGATCATAACAGAAAAGAGATTTATACGTTCCAATAATGGGCGCATGTGCTCATATATCAGGATTTTCAGTCAAAGATCTTCGAGAAGCTCAAGAACAAGTTCAGGAATCTTGAACCTCAGGATCTGTCGGTAGACAGGTCAGGACATGGAGACTACGCGCTCAAGTGTTTCAGGATTGCAGAAAACGGGGATTACAAGTCCGTCTGCAGTGCTGTAGCCGGAGCCCTTGAGGGTGAGGACTACATAGAGCGCATAGACTGCAAGGGCCCTTATGTCAATCTGATTGTCAAACCACAGGCGATGTTTGATGCTGTCAGGGAATCCATCAGCACAGTTGAGCAATACCCTGATATTTTCCAGGACCCGGAACGCGTCGTTGTTGAGCACACGAGCACGAACCCGACCGGCCCCATTCATATTGGCAGGAGCAGGAATTCTGTAATAGGAGACTCTATTTCAAGGCTATTTTCCAGAGTTGGATACAGGGTTACCACACAGTACTTTGTCAATGATTCCGGGAGACAGGTCATGGCAATGCTCCTCGGAAACAGGATGTACTACCACGGAAAGAGGGACAGGGAATCACTCCTGAAGGGGTACCAGAAAATATATGATGAGCTGGAAAAGAACCCTGAATTGGAATTGCAGCTTAAGGAAATCACAAGGAAATACGAGAGTGGAGACATGGAGATAATCTCTGAAGTGAGGGAGATATGCACAGTTGGGCTGCAGAGCATAAAAGAATCACTCAGCAAGTTGGGGATAAAAATAGACGACTACGTCTTTGAGTCCGGATTTATCTCAGGTGGTGAAATAGATGAGATAATGGAATCCCTTGAAGAAGACCTGAAATCAGAAGACAGCAATGAAGATGTTTCCGGTGGCGCAGGGGACCATGCAGGGGAACAGGAGCAGGAAAAGTCGCAAGGCGCAAAATACATAGAAACGCCCTATGGGAGAAAGATATACCTTCAGCGCAGTGATGGAACCACTCTTTACACGCTTCGGGACATAGCTTATCATGTATTCAAAGCCCTGAATGCTGACTGGGTCATAGACGTACTCGGGGAAGACCACAAAGACCACGGAAAGGGGCTCTTGTACGTCCTGGATGAGCTGCTTGATTACAGGGCACGTCTGGACTTTGTTTTTTATGCGTTCGTTTCCCTTGAATCAGGAAAAATGAGCACCAGGAAGGGAAGGATAGTCACGCTTGACGACCTGATTGAGAAATCTGTGGAGGAAGCAGAAAAAATAGTCAGGGAAAAACGGAAAGACCTGGACGATGAGAAAATAAAGCACATCGCCGAGACTGTTGGAAAATCGTCCATAAAATTTAACATGATCAGGGTTAATCCGGACAAGGCCATGGTTTTCAGGTGGAGTGAGGCACTAAGTTTTGAAGGCGACTCTGCACCGTACATAATATACTCATACGCAAGAACTTCCGGAATCCTCAACCGCGTGAAAGAGGGTGCCCCACTGGACACCGGAACGTTCAACGATGAGGAGAGGGAGCTTGTGAAGGCGATATACCTCTATCCGTCGAGTCTATACAACGCTTGGAAAGCAATAAGGCCCGATATAATCGCCGGATATGTCCTGAATCTGGTCAAGGTTTTCTCGGATTTCTACTCAAAGCATAGTGTAATGAATGCTCCTGAAAACGAGATAGGAAAGAGGATCGAACTCATAAAAATGTATAGAAAAATTCTGGAGGATTCCTGCCAGATACTTGGCGTGGACCTCCTTGAAGAAATGTAAAAATTAAAAAAAAATTATTTCTTTTTCTCAAGCTTCTTCTGTTCTGATGGCAGGCTTACCTTGGGTTTCTGAGGTTCCTTCGGTTTGGCAGTTCCGCCACCTCTCCTGAACCCGCCCGAACTGAGTCTCCAGTATATGATTCCGACCACAACGATTACCGCGACTATTCCCGCTGCTATAAGTGGAGTCTTGTAGCCTGGGGCCGCAATGTTTACGCTTGTTGTATAGCCTCCGAGTTTTGCAAAGAACCCAGGTTCGCTGGTATTGTTTGCAATGAACTGGAGTGAGATGTTGCCGGAGGTAGATGGCTTCCATGAGAAGCTCATGTTCCTGTACTGGGTCTTGTTAAGCGGCGTATTGTAGCTCTGCTGCCCTTTCACAACTCCGTTCACGAGAACAGATATTGTAAAGGATGAGGCATCTTCAGTTCCCTTGTTGGACACATTGACATACACTGTCGAGGTCTTGCCCTGTTGCAGTGATCCCGGAATGTAGATTCCGTTCACAACAAGCCTCGGGCTTGACACAAGGATTGTCAGGGTTCTGTTAAGGTATCCTGATACACCAGCCTGGTTGGTAACATTCAGTTCTGCAACTACCGTGTTGAGTGTGTTGAACAGTATCCCCACCTTCGGGCTGCTCAGGTTATTGTAGACAACGCTGAATACGCCTGATGTGTTGGATATTGCAGTGCCGTTTGGGTAGTGGAATGTCCAGGAGTAATTGAATCCTGAAGTATTGGAGAAGTACGGATCAGTGGTCTTGGATGCACTGAAATTCAGCACTTTTCCTGCCACAGGATTTGACACAGTGTTACCTTTGTTGTCAAGAAGCTGGATCTTCGGTGTTGGAGGCGTGGTGTCATTCACATTCACCTTGAAAGTGAAAGACCTGGATCCGCCGGTTATCCCGTTCACCGTGACATTTCCCTCCTGGTTAGCCACTGCAATGGATGGCTTGTTGAAGATGTACGTCACATTCGGGGACGCAAATGAGCTGTTGGTGAAAGTCCAGTTGTAAAGGAGCGGTATGCTCATGTTATTGGTGGTGGGTATCAGTATGGATGAGTTGTACAGGCTGAATGTTATTATCGCAGACTGCGGCACAGAAATCGAAATGGAGTTCGAAGTAACAGTGCCGTTGTATCTCATCTTGCTGTTATAGCTGACCGAATAGTTGACTGTCGGAGTTCCATTGTAAGCGTATACTGTGAAGAATGTGCTTGTTGTGTTGCCGGTATCGCTGGTTCCGGTTACCATGACGGTGTTGTTAAGTGCTGTGAACGAGTGGCTGAAGTTGTACCCGGAGCCAGCTGCTACATTGTTTACAGTCCAGCTGAAACTTGTGGGCGGCAGATAGTTGTAGCTGCCTGTGACCGGGTTGTAGAAAGCGTCTGACATGTTGAAGTAGACTGCCTTGTTCTCCGGAACAATGAATGCAGGGTGGTTGCTCGAGTTCAGCAGATAGTTCTGAGACCTCAGTCCAGACCAGTAGAGCTTTATCTGTGTGTTATAGAATTTTGGCTCCTTTACTGGTGAAAACGTCAGGTAAACCCATCCTGTGCCAGCCTGCCCCGGTATTAAAATGGGGCTCACGTGTGAATATACCTTCACAGAGGACGAGGACAGTGCCAGGTATGTGTTGTTGTACGCGAACGAATAGTTTGTGTTGAGCGTTCCCGGGTTGTACGTTTTTCCCATCGCATAAATCTTGACCTGGTAGCCTGAATTGAGTTTCGAGGCACTTATTGTGGAGTTTGTATAGGTGGCCGTCACCTTAGCTTTCAGGGAACCAGACAAAGATGTTGGAAGAGAAGAGATTGTAACACTGGGGGAAGCCGATGAAATTTCATAGCTTGTTCCTGCAACTTCGATTGTGTCATTGGTGTAGTTCAGCATCAGAGCCTTGAAGAATGGCGTAAGGTAGACGTTACTGAAACCATCAAGCGAAGCCTGCTCATAGAGTGAGTTCACCGTCGCATTCGGAAGCTGTGGAACAGTGGTTCCAGGCCCTAGATTGTACGAAATGGTGAGATTCAGGG
>JBJKRS010000075.1:0-24477 GCA_046704525.1 Thermoplasmataceae archaeon | reverse complement strand
ATCCGATACCTTACTTCTTTCTCCTCTTCACGTCGTACAGGAACATCCTGTCGTATTCCACAGAATTCTTGATCCGCTTGTTCTTGAGGATCTTGGCGATCCTTTCTGTTATGTCCTTGACGTCCTCTGACATCATTCCCCTGTAGATGATCATTTCCCTGCTCTCAAGCGGAAATACCATCCTGAACTTTGCACCTTCTTTTGTGTAACCTATGGGCTTCTTGTTGTTTCTGAGCTCCTCCTTGTTCAGTTCAAGGTAGAGTGCATCATACTGGGCCTCTTCCTGGTTCTGCTTTGTCTCGCTCGTAACAGTGTCCCATATCTCGGGGAACGCCTTCTCAAGATTCTTCCATTCAAAGTCATCATCACAGTAGTTATGGCCGCTCCAGTTCTTCACGTCGTTTTATATTGAGATGTTAGTTAAATCTTGCCATATCCTGAAGTCCGGTAAGGGCAACTGGTCCTTGTCGACCCCGTTCTGCGGGAGCCGATGCGGGCTGCGAAACCATTAAAAATTAGATGAATATCATCTGAGCACACTAGCTCCGTGGTGTAGTGGCCAAGCATTACGGGCTCTGGACCCGTCGACGGCAGTTCGAATCTGCCCGGAGCTACTCATTCCTTTCCCATTTTCAGGAGCAGGGAGCGAAAAGATTTAGTTGATATGCGCCTACCACGAACAATGAGCATTCCCGGCGACGAAGAGGAGGATTACACTTCTGATTATTGCGACATAACAGACTCGGAGCTTCCGAGGAGCCACCTTTATTTCAAGTACGACGCTGAAATGAAGCTGGCGCTCTCGTCACTGGGGCTTGCAGTATCACAGGGAGAACGAATCCAGGCGACCCGTGAGATACTGGACATGCTAGATACACTGTACGCCAACATCATGGACCCTGATACAGTTCTGCCCGATAAGCAGAGAAAGTCCCTGAACCACGCTGACAGGGTCTGGCTTGACCTGAAGGAGAAGCTGAGCCAGGGAAGTGCCAGGACAGCACATCTTTTCGCTTCACACGCACACATGGAGAAGGCTCTTTCCTACCTTGTTGAATTGAAAAAGGATCAGGGATTCTCTGAAAATGTGAGCGATTACCTGATCAAGTACCTGGGAAAATTGAGTGTATTCACTTACAGGGAAGCAATCGGCCACGTTATGCTTTGATCCTCTCGTCAAGGTACCTGGAATAAGTCATTGGCTCCTTCACCCATCTGTTCAGCTGGGTAGTTTCCCTGTAGTAGTCCAGGAGAAGCATCTTAACGCGCTCTGCTGATAGAAGTCCCGTTCTTTCTATGCTGCTGACAGCCTTCTGGATGCCTCCGGGCCTTTTCTTGACTCCGAGCGGCTTCTTCCCTTTCTTCTCACGTGCCATGTTGATCATGTCCGCAAGGCTGATCTTCTCATATGAATTCACATAGACTGCCCCGTTGATGTTCCCCGAGTTCTCCACTACCTTGACAAAGTCATCCACGTAAATTGGAGCCACACTCTTCCCCAGGGGAAGCTTGATTTTCTGGTCTGCGAGCTTTATAAGGCTGTCCGTGAATGGGTCTCCCCTACCGTAGACAAGAGAAGTCCTCACGTTGAGGTGGCTTTTCAGCAAGTCCACATTGTCCTCAGCTATCCTCCTGGTCCTGAAGTACTCATACATGCCGTAGTGTACATTAATTGCAGAGATGAATACAAGCCTCTGGTCGGAGTCATTCTTCTTTATAGCGTTGACAACGTTCTTTGTGCCGGTGACAGTCACGTCATAGTGCTTCTGCTCGGATTCGTCCCATACTCCGGCGGCGTTAATGACTAGATCGTAGCCCTTGACAGCCTCCGCAACCTTCTCTTCGTCCAGTATGCTGCCCTCGAACCACTTGTGGCCATCCTTTTCAAGCTCCTCTGACTTGTGCCTTGAAAAATAGGCGGTCTCCTCTGCATTGATGAGCTTGACGATGTTCTTCCCAAGGTACCCGGACCCACCGAAGACAATGACTTTCATCTCCCGGATAATCTGCCCTAGTTATTTAAAGGGCTTGCTGAATCAAAAATGCTGAAGTATGACAGGTGCCGGATATGATGGAATTCAAGTGCTACACCGTGTCATTCGAGATGCGGAAATAACCGAATCATTTTATGGTCAATTTCAATATAACTCTGGATTTTATGAAGCACGAAGGAAGAAAGGTATATATGGTTTCAGGGGGAGTGACAAAGTTTGCGAAAGCCACTCCAGACATGGATTTCCGGTTGAGGGCCAAGAAGGCTTTCGACTACGCCCTGGACGATGCAAAGATCACGCTCAATGACATTGACGGCTCGGTTGCATCATATTTCTCAGACCATTTTCAGAGGCAGCTTATGTCTGGAATTATGGCACAGGACTACCTAGGGCTGACACCCAAGCCAAGCAAGCGTGTCGAGGGTGGCGGTGCGACCGGCGGACTGTCATTCCAGACCGGCTTTGAGGAAGTTGCATCCGGAAGGATGGATGTCTGCGCTGTTTATGGCTTTGAAAGCATGTCACACGTGAATACGTGGAAAGGGAACGAGTTCATCGCCCTTGCGAGCGATACGAATTTCGACTATCCAGTTGGCGGTTTCTACACCGGATATTACGCAATGATGGCTGTCCGCCATATGCATGAGTATGGAACCACTGTTGAGCAGCTCGCAAAAGTCTCCATAAAAAACCACGGGAACGCGTTGGACAACCCCTATTCACAGAGCCCGATGAAGCTGACCATTGAGGACGTAAGAAACTCCCCCATGGTTGCATACCCGCTGACGCGGCTCGATGTATGCGCCATGTCGGATGGGGCAGCTGTGGCCATACTGGCATCTGAGGAGAAGGCCTTTGAAATTGCCGAACGGACAGGGACAAAGCCTGTGCTCATCAAGAGCATCGGTACAGGTACAGACACAATGAGGCTTGCAGACAGGCCCTTCGGGAAGGTTCCGCTTCTGGCAAATGAGAAGGAATCCGACTACACAAAGCTCCAATATCCCGGGATACACTCATTCCGAGCAGGAAGGAGCGCTGCAAAGGAAGCCTACGAGGCGGCAGGCATAACAGATCCCCTGAACGAGCTTGATGTTGTGGAGCTTCACGACGCTTACACATCCTCCGAGATACAGACTTATGAGGATCTGGGCCTGTGCAAGTACGGCGAGGGAGGCAGTTTCATAGATGAAGGAAAAGCAGACCTCAAGGGAAAGGTTGCGGTAAACCCGTCTGGAGGTCTTCTTGCATGCGGGCATCCAGTGGGCGCAACGGGAATCATGCAGGCTGTCTTCATGTACTGGCAACTGCAGAAGACTGTCAAAAAGCACTTCAAGAGCGACAGGCTCCAGGTGCCCAATGCCAAGAGAGGTCTGATACACAGCCACGCGGGAACAGGTACATATGTCACTGTCTCTATCATGGAGGCGGTATAAATGGTGCTGGACCCCAATGCAAAGATACCCGAAACGCAGGAGGGAACTGAGGTCTACAACGTTGACCCCCTCATTGTTAAATCCCGCTACACTATCGACTATATCCACAGCTTCGCCCAGGACTCGGAGTTCTTCAGAGCACTTGGAAAGAAGAAGCTTCTAGGGAGCAAGTGCAAGAAGTGCGGCTACAAGTACGCCACTCCCAGGGGGCACTGCATGATGTGCGGTGCCGAGACTGAATGGGTTGAGATGCCCAAGGAGGGGAAGGTCCACTCATTCACTACATGTTACTTCGGAAGTGAGGTATTCCTCCCGGAAACTCCATTCAACCTGATCATGGTAGAGTTCGAGGGTTTTGACTCACTTTTCCTGGCAAGGCTCATCGGTGCCGACCAGGAGGACATGTATGTGGGTATGCCTGTGAGGGCCAAGTTCAAGAGAAACCTGAAGTACAGCCCCACTGATGTGTACTTCGTCCCGATTGTGGAGAAGAAGTAAAAGAGGGCGGAAAAAAACTATACATGGAAGGGAATAACCTTCCGTGTCTCAATTTTCCAACGACGACAAGGACGTTTTTCTGATAAAGGCACCACGGATGATTGACCGGGGCGCGCTAATTTCCAGGTACAGCAGGACAGCCACGCTGGACATAAGGGACCTTTACAGGAAGGAATTTGAGGACAACGCCTCAAGAGGCTCCGATTTCTACAAGCGAGTCTTCCTCGAATACGGCGACGAGTCTGTTGCGGAGCTTGTAACCTGCCAGATGGGGCTCCAGAACATCACCAATGTTGCTACCAAGGTCATTGAGGAGCCCAGGATCGGGCTCTCCTTCATAGAGAAATCCTCCAGGTATGTAAGGTACGACAAGAAGGTCAACGGGCGGTACCTTTTCGCAGATGCAGGGAAAGTTGGAATTTCAGGTCCCCTGAGGGACCTCTACGAAGACCACTGCGAAGCTCTTTTTGAAACGTATGCAGAGTTCTACGGGATCCTCAGGGAGGAAATTAAGAGGGCCTATCCAGTAGATATGTTTTCATTCAGGCCATTGGGATCCAAGAGCGATGTTCCGTTTGAGAAACTTGAAAATGAGGAGGATATCAAGGCTGCCCAGAGATCATATGACAGTTCCGTGCGTGCACGTGTGCTGGACGAGATCAGGTTCCTGCTCCCCGCCTCAACGCTCACAAACATGGGGATAACCGGGAACGGGCGTGCATTCATCTCACTGTTGCAGAGGCTCAGGCACTACGGGACACAAGAAACTTCCAATCTTTCTGAAAGCATTTACGGAGAGCTCAAGGACGAATTCCCTGAGCTGATCGATGCAGCTTTCTCACGCCACGGGCAGGAGATGCTGGACTACATGTCTCGCCTTGATGGCCTCGAGAAGAGAAAGGCATCTCCCGCACAGGGTGTGCAAATGGCGACGCTTCTATCGCATGATGACGAGCTTGAAGCAATCAACAAGATCCTCATGCTCGCGTTCTTCGAGCATTCAGCCAATCATGCTGAAGCAAGAGAAATCCTAGAAGGGATGCCCGTGCAGGAGCGGACCTCCATGATAAGCAAATTGGGCAGTATCAGGCAAAACAGGAGGCAAAAGCCTGGTAGGGCATTTGAAGCGACCGGCTATACCTTCCAGGTCATGACAAACTATGGTGCTTTCCGTGACTTTCAGCGGCACAGGATGATCTCGATTCTTAGGGACGATCTGAGCACGGCCCACGGTTATGACATTCCTGAAACCATCTCGCTGCACCAGGACCTCAATGAGAAATACAGGAGGGTAATGGAACTCACCAAGAAGGTCTACGCCAGCATCAGGGAGAAGCATGGCTCAAGGGTGGCCCAGTATGCAGTTCCTTACGGTTACAGGTACCCAGTGACAGCCACTATGAATCTCAGGGAGCTTGCGTACTTTGTCGAACTCAGGTCAACTCCCCAGGCCCATGAAGACCTGCGCAAACTCTCTGCTGCAATGTATGATGAAGTGGCCCGTGTGCATCCTGACCTTGTAAAGATCATCAAGTTTCTTGACAGGGGTTCGTATCCTCTCGGCAGGGTTGCAGCAGAATCAAGGAAGCAGGGAAAACTGAGGGACCTGGAAGGAAGCAGCTAAACACGCAAGACCGCTGGTACAGAGTAACGGAAAGGCTTCATCAGGTGGAAGCCTTAGACAAAAGCCATTTTTCTAACTGGTCTCTTATTAAAAATGTTTATATTGAAGAACATATATATCCGCCAACCAGAAGGTGAATAGTCAAATGCTATCAGGACAAATGCCAATTCTAGTTCTAAAAGAGGGAACTTCCCGAGAACAGGGAAGGAACGCCCAGAAGAACAACATAGAGGCTGCTAAGGCCATTGCAAACGCAATAAGGACAACGCTCGGACCGAACGGAATGGACAAGATGCTTGTTGATTCCATTGGAGACATAATAATATCCAACGATGGGGCAACAATCCTCAAGGAAATGGATGTTGACCACCCCACTGCAAAGATGATAGTGGAGGTTGCCAAGTCCCAGGACACCGCTGTCGGAGATGGAACCACATCTGCGGTCATTCTCGCCGGAGAGCTTCTTAAACAGGCTGAGGAGCTTCTCGATCAGGGAGTGCATTCAACAGTCATAGCGAACGGTTACAACATGGCCCTTGCCGAGGCAAGAAAAGTCATGGATTCCTCCTCCATAAAGGCGAACGATGACAAGACCCTGAAGAAGATAGCTCTCACTGCACTCTCAGGAAAGAATACCGGCGTCTCGGGGGAATTCCTCGCAGAACTTGTTGTCAAGGCAATCAATGCAGTTGCAGAGAAGTTCGACAACAAGGTAGTTGTAGACACTGCAAACATAAAAGTTGACAAGAAATACGGTGGAAGTGCCGCAGACACATCACTTATTAACGGCCTCATAGTGGACAAGGAGAAGGTGCATGCCAAGATGCCTTCTCTTGTGAAGGACGCCAAGATTGCCCTGATAGACTCTGCTCTCGAGATAAAGAAGACCGAGATCGAGGCCAAAGTGCAGATATCTGACCCGTCAAGGATCCAGGAATTCCTTTCTCAGGAATCCGGAACGTTCAAGGGAATGGTTGACAAGGTCAAGGCTTCAGGAGCAAACGTTGTCCTGTGCCAGAAGGGCATAGATGACATAGCCCAGCACTACCTTGCAAAGGAAGGCATATATGCTGTTAGGAGAGTCAAGAAAAGCGACATGGAGAAGCTTGCCCTTGCAACCGGTGCAAAGCTCATAACCAACCTTGACGACCTCTCCGAGGCTGCTCTGGGCAAGGCCGAGAGGGTCGAAGAAAAGAAGATCGGCGAGGACAGGATGACCTTCATAACGGGTTGCGCCAACCCCAAGGCTGTTAACATCCTGATCAGGGGCGGAACCGAGCACGTCGTCTCCGAGATCGAGAGGGCACTGCACGACGCCATCAGGGTTGTCGGCATAGTAAAGGAAGATGGAAGGTACCTCCCGGGAGGAGGCGCAATAGATGCTGAACTCGCCATGAAGATCAGGTCGTTCTCCAACTCCGTTGGAGGAAGGGAGCAGCTTGCAGTCGAGGCCTTTGCAAAGGCGCTGGAAGTCATACCTAGAACGCTTGCTGAAAACGCTGGGATGGACCCGATCAACACGCTCATAGAGCTCAAGGCAGAGCATGAGAAAGGGAACAGCACTTTTGGGGTGAACTTCAACGAAAGCAAGGTCACAGACATGACCAAGCTCGGAGTGTTTGATCCGCTCAGTGTGAAAAGGCACGCCCTTTCCAGCGCTGTCGAGGTATCAGGAATGATACTTAGGATTGACGACGTCATAGCCAGCAAGAAGACCAGTTCTTCTTCACCACCAGGCGGCGGAATGCCTCCTGGGATGTAATTTTGTTACATCACATCATTTTTATTTCTTTTCGCAATAAGTTCGTGAAGCTTATGGAACTTCAATTCAACCTTACCAGGAAATCGTCCGAAGATGACGGTCAGAGGGAATTTGACTTTGTGGTTATAGGTGCAGGCGCGGCAGGTCTTTCTGCGGCGGTATATGCAGTGAGATCAGGGTTGACCGCCGTTGTGCTTGACAGGCAGGTAGCAGGCGGTCTCACCGCTGAATCCCCCCTTGTGGAGAATTACCTAGGTTACAAGGCTATCAAGGGGACGGATCTTGCAAAGGATTTCATAGACCACGCATCACAGTACGCAAAGATCAAGGAGAACGTAACAGTCAACAGCGTGAGGAAGGAAGGGGACAGGATCACAATATACACAACCGATGGCGAGTATTATGCCAAGACCCTGGCAATCACCACCGGAACCAGCCACAAGAAGATAGGAGTGAAGGGGGAAGACGAGTACTTCGGAAAGGGTCTGTCGTACTGCTCGACGTGCGACGGGTATCTCTTCAAGGGAAAGGACGTGGTTGTCATCGGAGGTGGAAATTCTGGTGCAATCGCAACGATTTCCATGTCGGAGTATGTCAGGAAGATCTCCATCCTTGAGTTCATGCCCAAATACATGTGCGAGGACGCATATGTCAGGACCATAGAGAAAGGAAAGATTCCTTACATCAGGAACGCCCAGGTCACAGAAATTGTTGGGGACGGGAAGAAAGTATCTTCCGTGAAATACAAGGACCGGGAGACGGGTGAGGAAAAGGGGATCAAGACAGACGGTGTCTTCATCTACGTGGGCCTGGTGCCCCAGACATCATTCCTTAAGGATTCCGGAGTCAAGCTCACTGAACGCGGGTATATCCCCATCGACGAAAAGGGGCGCACAAACGTGGAGGGCATCTACGCAGCTGGAGACGTGACCCAGGGATCAGATGCCCAGATTGCCACTGCAGTAGGCGACGGATGCAAAATTGCGCTGACAGCCTACAGGGACATGATAAAATCCGGAAGGCGCTGAACTGGTCAATTCCCGTGTTCCGGAATACCCCTAATTTTTGCTGAACACCTTTATAAATTTTAAACCTATGCCGGAACGGTGGTTAGTTGAATCTCTACGAATATATGGGGAAGTCCATTTTCAAGCAGTACGGCCTTCCGGTGCCTGAGAGTTATCTTGTGGAGAAGGAGGGCGACGTCAAGCCCTTTTCCAAACCCGTAGTGGTGAAGTCACAGATACTTCTGGGCGGAAGGGGTAAATCCGGAGGGATCAAGTTCGCCAAGAGCGAAGGTGAACTTCGCCAGGCGGTAAAGGATCTACTGGGATCAAAGGTACGTGGCCTATCAGTCACCAAGGTGCTCGTTGAGGAGATGCTGAACATTTCCAAAGAGTATTACGTAAGCATCGCGCTGAACAGGACGGACAGAAAGCCTGTCCTGATTGCCACCTCGGCTGGTGGGGTGGAAATAGAGTCAGTCCCTGAGGACAAGATTTTCAAGAGAAATATAGACCCGCTGCTTGGCTACTCCGATTTCATAGGAAGGGAGGCAGCACAGTTCATGGGCCTTTCACCCGAAATAGGGAAAAAATTCAGGGGAATACTGAAGCGACTGTATGAGATATTTGTCAAGGAAGACTGTGAACTCGTCGAAATCAACCCTCTTGTTGAAACAAGCGAGGGCAACCTTATGGCCGCTGACTCAAAGGTGATCATGGACTCCGACTCGCTCTTCAGGCATCCGGATATTGATATAACTGATCCTGAGAAGACGCCTCTGGAACTGGAGGCACAGGGCAAGGGATACTCATTCGTAGAGCTCCAGGGAGATATTGGTGTCATTGCAAACGGCGCAGGGCTTACGATGGCCACTCTTGACGGCCTTACACTTCATGAGGGAAAGCCCAGGAATTTCCTGGACCTCGGGGGAACAGACAGCGTGGACACAGTTGTCAACGCGTTTGAGATGGTAATGAAGGCGAACCCGAAGGCGATTCTAGTGAACATATTCGGAGGAGTCACCAAGTGCGACACCGTTGCAAACGGAATAGTGGAGTCCAAGAAGAGGCTTGGTATAAACAAGCCCATAGTCGTCAGACTGAGCGGGGTCCACGAGGAAGAAGGGAGGAAAATCCTTTCGGACAACGGAATCGAATCGCACCCGGGAATGATGATGGCCATAGAGAGCGTTGTAAAGAAGGTAGGAGGCAACTGAAATGTCAGTGATAGTTGACAAGGACACAAAAGTCATAGTTCAGGGAATAACGGGCCACCAGGGCTCATTCCATGCAGGTGAGATGCTCAAGTTCGGGACAAACATAGTCGCAGGAGTATCGCCCGGGAAGGGGGGCCAGAAATTCCAGGACAAGGTTCCCATTCACAACTCCGTCAAGGAGACACTTAAGTACGGACCAACTGCAACAATGATATCCGTTCCTGCCCCTTTGGTGAAGGATGCTGCATTCGAGGCCATGGATTCCGGCATTAAGATCGTATACATACTGACGGAGCATGTGCCTTTCCATGATTCCATGCTCATAGTCCATCATGCCACGAGGCTCGGAGCTACCGTAATAGGGCCAAACGGGCCTGGAATAACCGTTCCTGGCATATGCAAGATGGGTATCATGCCCAACCAGATCTTCAGGGACGGAGACGTCGCCGTGGCTTCCAGGAGCGGAACGCTGACTTATGAGATTGTAGAGGCAATCACTAACAGCGGCATGGGAGAGAGCGCAGTCATAGGGCTAGGCGGAGATCCTGTTGTAGGACTGACTTTCATCGATGTTCTGAAAATGTTCGAGGAAGACCCCAGGACAAAGAAGATTGTTCTTGTAGGGGAAATTGGCGGCAACAATGAAGAGAAAGCTGCCGAATACATCAAGGAGCACAGGATCACGGACAAGAAGAAGGTAGTTGCCTATATCACAGGCAGAAGTGCACCTCCCGGAAAGAGGATGGGTCACGCAGGGGCAATAATAGAAAAGGGTGTTGGCACAGCCGACTCCAAGATAAAAGCCTTCAATGACGCCGGAGTGAAAGTTGCGGATTATCCGCAGGACGTCCCGAAGCTGCTGAGGTGAATGCATGAAGAGGGACATCATCTCCGTTCTGGACATGGAGAAGGACCTTGGCGAGATCATTGATCTGGCCATAAAAATGAAGAAGAACAGGTACGAGGCATACCCGCACACCAGGAACAGGATGCTTGGAATGATATTCGAAAAGCCGAGCACCAGGACAAGGGTATCTCTTGAGACAGCCATGTCTCAGATCGGCGGCCATGCCATATACCTGAACCCCAACGACATGCAGATGGGAAGGGGAGAAACTGTGTCCGATACAGCAAAAGTCCTATCAGGCTTCGTTGACGTCATTTCATACAGGGCCTTCAGCAACAAGAACGTCTCTGAACTCGCAAGGAATGCCACCGTTCCAGTTATAAATGCCCTTGATGACAGGGAACACCCGGTCCAGATCATCGCTGACTTCATGACCATTATGGAGAAGAAAGGGCACCTGGATGGGCTGAAACTTGCGTACCTCGGGGACGGGAACAACGTAGCAAACTCACTCCTCCTGGGTGGAGCAGTAATGGGGATGCATACCCATGTGGGATGCCCCCAGGGATATGAGCCAAACAAGGAGATTGTGGAGAAGGCCAGGCAGGTCGCAAAACACACTGGAGCCGAGATAGTCGTTACTTCAAACGCAAGGGAGGCAGTCAACAATGCGGATGTAGTTTACACTGATGTGTGGGCATCCATGGGTGACGAATCTGTAAAGGCAAAGAAGGAAAAAGACCTCAAGGGGTACCAGGTGAGCCAGGAGCTTGTATCCAACGCAAAGGATGACTACATTTTCCTGCATTGCCTTCCCGCACACAGGGGCCTCGAAGTTGCTGCTGATGTCATAGACGGCATACACAGTGCAGTTTTCCAGGAAGCGGAAAACAGGCTCCACACAGAGAAAGCGCTGCTATACAAGCTTCTAGAATGAACCGGCGTGTTCTCCAGCACGCCTTTTTTTTATGCAAAACCGGTTTGTCAGACAAAAAGAGAAGGTTTTAATATATCCGTAAAATGGAACTACATGCCTATGCCTTCTAGACTGAGAAAGAAGAATGACATAAACAGAGTAATTTCCCAGATAAGGAAGGAAAACGAGCTGAAGGATATACCTGGAGTCCTCGTCCCACTCTGGCAGCTCAAAATAAGAGAAAGATTTGGCATCAACCTGGACAGGGAAATTGCCGAATACGTTGTTCTCGCTGCCCACGAGCGCGGCACATGGAAGAAGCAGAGGGCAATCAGGAAGATAGAGAAAATTCTACAGGGACGCGGAGAAACGAGGGAAGATTCATCCAGGATTGCCAATGATATTGTTCAGCTGGCAGTTGGCCAGAGTACCCAATGATGGGGCTTGAAAGGCAAGAAGCAACTGGAAATTTATCTACAGGGCCTAAAGAGGTCAGATAAGGGTGTAAACAGTCTCGAGCAGTACCCGACCGATGCATCGGCCGCTGCCTATGTTCTTTCCATTGCTTATGCGGATGGAAACATTGACGGTATGAGGATACTCGATCTTGGTTCCGGGAATGGGATTTTTTCATGTGGTGCTGCTGTACTAGGAGCTTCATACGTACTTGGCATCGACATAGATCCTGAGCAGACCAGGGTTGCCAGCATGAACTGTGGAGCTGGAAACGTGGAGTTTGCAACCGGTTCTGCATCTTCAGTCACCGGGACATATGACACGGTACTTATGAACCCACCTTTCGGCTCCGTCAATGCCCACGCTGACATGCCATTCCTGAAGAAAGCTGTAGAGTGCGCAAACTACGTGTATTCCTTGCACAACGCCAAGTCCAGAGACTTTGTCAGGTCGTTCTACCTGACGAACGCAGAGATCATCCGCGAGGAGCCATTGAATATTAGAATAGGTAGATTATATGAACATCACAGAAAGGATTCTGTCATGGTGGAATCTGTTTTTTTCAGCGTCAGAGTCCCAAGATGAAGGGCTGAATCTCGAAATTATAATTAGGAGAAACCCAATCACACCTGCATTCATGGCCGGGATGGGGTAGTGGATATCCTTGGGGACTGTGGATCCCCGGACCCGGGTTCAATTCCCGGTCCCGGCCCTTGACATATTGCCGGGCTTAGTCAACTTGTATTCTTGACAAGTTCATGGCCATTCCTTCGTATTAATGGCTTCATGTGATTTTTGTTCCCATATTCTGCGAACGCACTCCCCTATCTAGATCCTTAAAGGGGCAGATTAAGGCCCAACTCCGTGGGTGAATATATCTTGAAGCGTGGATTATTGTAGGCAATCTAATTTTCTTGACGCTTGGTTTCATGACGGGTGAGAGTAAGTACGCCAATTTCTGGATGAATGCCATGCGACGCCTTAAGGGCTTGTGAGAGAATCTAACCCCTTATCATGACTCCGATTATTTTCCTTATCTTGGAATTCCTCACAGGGAAAAGTGACATTATTAGTTCCCTGTCCTCCCCGGAAAATACCTTTATGTACCTAGCTGAAAGCAGGAATACGGCTGTTCCAAACAATATGTAAACGGGAAGCATGATCTCGCTATATGAGAACAGAACAACCATGAAATGAACTGCTGCGAACATTATCCCTGAAGCTATCCACACCTTCACGGTCCCTGGAATGTCAAGCTTCGCCACCTCGTATTTCCTGGCGAAGTAGAACAGTATGGCGAACGTGGAGGCATACACAGAAACGAAGCCTATGGCAGCACCTATTGTGCCAAGGTAGGGTATCAGCATGTATGAGATCAATATGTTGGCACCAAGTGAGACCGATCCGGACAGGATGAATAGCTTTGTCATCCTGATCGAAGCCAGTGCCTGTATTGCTATGTTCTGGACTACAAACGCTGCGCCTGCTACAATTATGATGTCCAGTGGAATCTCTCCAGGAAGGTAACCGGTTCCCGCAAGTAGCCTGATCAGGACTCCTGATAATGAAGCAATGCCGAGGGCCGCCGGAACGAACAGTGCTGAAAGGAGCAGGGATGATGCCCTGAAATTCTCCCTTATGGCAGACTTCATGCCCTTTCCGTACCACTCCGAGAATTTCGGTAGTAGGATGTTGTTGAAAGGTGCTGCAATGAAACCTATGGACGTGGCTATGAGCAGGGAAAGGTTGTACACCCCAAGCTGTGAGAGGTTCATCAGGCCAGCGACAACAAATCTGTCTGCATATGAAGCGCCGTAGCCTATGATGGACGACAGAAGTATGGGAAGGGAGTAGGCAAAAATGACATTCCCGCCAGTTCCCCTGCTGCCTCCGCTATATCCCGATATTGACTTGAGAACGAAGACGAGCTCTAGAAGCACGCCTGAAGAGATCCCGATTATCCAGCCTATTATGATCTGGTCAAGGTCCCTGACAAAGGTAGCCAGCAGTATTGCCCCGAAATAATAGGATATCCATATTATGACGTTGATTATGGCTGAGAGCCTGAAATTCTGCATTCCCAGAAGGGAACCATTCAGCACTCCAAAGAGTATGTTCCCGAGCACAACTATGCTCAGGAGCCTGACGAAAGGTGTGTATGCTGTGCTGTGTAGGAAGGCAAATGAAATGGTCGAACTCAGCACGAAGAGAAATGCGAAACCTATGAGCGAAAGGATGAATCCAAAGGCAACTATTTTCTGTATGACCTTTCTTGCAGACCCCACATCCCCCCTTCCAAGATGAAAGGAAGTGAAGTGCTGCGCAGCATTTCCAAGGCCGAACTGGAAGAGAATGTTGAACATTCCGATTATCGCCACGAATAGCGCTATTGCCCCCACTACTGTGGTGGAGAAGAGCCTCGTGATAATTATGTAGAATATAGTACCTGAAAACAGCTGAACGCCGGCGCCTGTATACTGGAATATGGCGTCAATTCCTATCGATCTAATACCAGGAGACTCATTCATACAAGATCTTGGACGGTTCTGCGATTGCAAAAGACTTTAAATTACTTACCTTGGTAAGCATCGCGCATGCACTGCTTAAGAGCCACCTGTTGCATGCTCCTGTGATGAGACTTTTCCTAAGCAGGAACGGAAAAAATAATCATCTGGCAATCGTGCCAGATGTTGAGCTGCCTTACTGCAATCGGGAAGCTATTCTTTCGCCATATTCGCTGTCAACTTTGCGGAACAATGCAAGCTGGGCCTCAATGACCTTCTTGTTTGCCTTTGAAAGGTCGCCTGCAATATTGGCACAGAGCCTTTCCTTCTCATCCTCACTGAACATCCTGAATAGGTTTCCGGCTTGAACGAAATCATCATCATCGCTATGTTCCTGATATCGGGTTGAATCTGCTTCCCCCTCAACTTTGTAGGACTGCCTTCTTGCCTCATGATTCTCCTGTGGCCCGCCGAAGGAATTGGGCTCATAGTTCACTTCCGCTCCTCCGTTGTTCCCAGTAACCATGAAACCATCGCGGTAGTAGTTCCTCGGAGGTTTGTTCTTCGGGGAGTTGACTGGAATATCCGTATAGTTGACTCCCAGTCTGTATCTGTGAGTATCCGGATAGGAAAACAGCCTTGCCTGAAGCATCTTGTCAGGGGAGAGTTCCACACCGGGTACCAGGTTCCCCGGCGAGAAGGCGGCCTGTTCCACTTCCGCAAAATAGTTCTCAGGGTTCCTGTCAAGGACCATTTTCCCTATCTCCTGAAGTGGGTAGTCGCTGTGGGGCCAGACCTTGGTTATGTCAAAGGGATTAAATCTGTAAGTGAAAGCATCCTCATACGGCATTATCTGCACATAGACAGTCCACGAGGGCTTCTCTCCCTTACTTATGGAGTAAAACAGGTCCTCGGTATGGAAGTCGGGACGCTCTGCAGCGAGCCTTGCCGCTTCGTCAGTAGGCATGTTTCTTATTCCCTGGTCGGTCTTGAAATGATATTTGACCCAGTATGCCTCGCCCTTACTGTTTACCCACTTGAAGGTGTGGCCACTGTAACCGTTCATGTTCCTGTAGCTCGCGGGTATACCTCTGTCTGAATACAGGATTGTAACCTGGTGGAGGCTCTCGGGAGAATGGGAGAAGAAATCCCATGCCATGTTCTGGCTCCTAGAATTGCTCTGGGGGTCTCTTTTCTGCGAGTGAATGAAGTCTGGGAACTTTATCCCGTCCCTTATGAAGAATACAGGAGTGTTGTTCATGACGAGGTCATAATTTCCCTCCTCAGTGTAAATCTTGACCGCAAATCCCCTCGGATCGCGGACTGTATCCGCTGAACCTTTCTCGCCTGCGACGGTTGAGAACCTGACAAACAGTGGTACTCTTTTCCCGGGACCAGACAGGAATTTTGCCTTGGTATAATTTGACATGTCCGATGTAGACTCGAAATATCCGTACGCTCCTGCGCCCTTTGCGTGTACGACACGTTCAGGAATCCTTTCCCTGTCGAAATGGGCGAGTTTCTCGACCAAGTATGTGTCTTCAAGAAGTGTTGGGCCGCTTCTGCCGGCAGTAATAGAGTTCTGGTTGTCACCAACTGGTCCGCCATGCTGCGTGGTTATACTTTTCTTATCGTCACTGCTGTTAGCCATGAATATTCAATTAATAATTACTATTAAAAAATTGTTAATTTAGATTAGAATATGTTCGAGGCAATCCAGACTTAGTGGATCAGGCGACCTTCAAAGCTTTCCAGTCGCTCTTCGCCGGAGGTCTGCCCCTCTTTCTCTGTATGTAGTTATAAGCAGAAAGCGCGGCCACCGAACCCTGGCCCGCAGATATGACAGCCTGCTTGTAGGGCACATCAGTCACATCTCCTGCTGCGAATATCCCGTCTGCGGAAGTTTTGCAGAATTTGTCAACTACGATCTCACCCTGCTTGTTCAGTTCAACCAGGTCCTTGATGAAGCCAGTCTTCGTAATGTACCCATTTTCTATGAATATGCCAGACACTGCTAGGTAAGAATCCGTTCCGTCTGAACCTGTGACCTCCAGGGATTCAGCGGCAAATCCGCCCTTTATCGACCTGACTTTTGAACCGTTCATGAAGGTTACATTCCCCCTTGAATTCAGGCTCCCGATTATCTCCTCGTCTCCGAGGGTCTTCTTTGAACTCTGTACAACGTAAACCTGTTCCGTTATGCCAGCAAGATAGTTTGCAGCCTCTATGGCCTGATCCCCATTTCCGACAACTGCAACCTTGGAACCTTTGTACAGCGGACCGTCACAGACTGCGCAGTACGAGACCCCCTTTCCTTTGTACTCCTCTTCACCCGGGACATTCAGGTCCCTGGGCGTTTTTCCGAATGCCAGTATAAGGGCTTCAGTCTCGAAAGCAGCGCCGCGTGTCTTGATTTCAAAACCCGGCTCCTCATTCCGTGTTATTTCAACGACCTCGTCGTATTGGAACTCCACTCCGTACTGAGTGATCTGTTCCTGAAACATGCTCATCAGCTCAAATCCACTGATCTGCTTGAATCCGGGATAGTTCTGTATATCGTTGGTCAGCAGTGCCTGTCCCCCAATGTCCTTGGTGACAATAAGTGTCTTCAGGCCCTGCCTGCCTGTATAAAGTGCGGCAGTGAGCCCTGCTGAGGCTCCGCCTACTATTACTACATCGTACCTGCTACTTACCATGGCTTAAACCAGTCTCCGGAACCGCCTCAGTTTACGTAAGGTTGTATCTTGGACTCAATCTGTGCTTTTGGAGCAGCTCCGAGAATCCCGTCAACTACTTTCCCTTCCTTGAAGACCAACAGTGTCGGTATGCTCCTGATCTGGAAAAGCTGTGCAATCGATGGGTTCTCGTCAACATTTAGCCTTCCGAAGGTGAACTTCCCGGCATAATCCTTTGCCAGCTCATCAATTATCGGGGATACCATCCTGCAGGGGCCGCACCATTCTGCCCAGAAGTCGACGAGTATTGCCCTGTTCTTTCCAACTTCGTTCCTGAAATTAGAATCTGTCAGCTCTATTGGCTCGGATATGGCTGCCTCAGAGCCGTTCCCCTTATTTCCATTTGTATTTTCCATATTTTTCATCATCTCCTGCATTTTTTTCTGCCTGATTTCCTCAAGCTCTTTATCGGAATCCATGCTTTCATCTCCTAACACACTCACGACATTTAAATTTTGCCGAATTTAGCGCGTTTGGGGGCACTCTGTCACTGACAGATGCAAGTTGACATTGAGATCTGGAATATATATTTCACGGTATTGCAAAGACCACACAATCATTATAAAGGATGCTGGAATTGTGTTATTACATGGCCGATACGAGCATCATCAGGAAGGAAGGATCGTCCTGCACAGAGTTGATGCAGTGCTTTCTCGGCCTGAGCTCTAATGAGTGCACCGCCTTCTACATGATATCTGGAAGAGGGGGTGTTACCCTTGATGAACTGGCTGAGTGGATCTCACGGGACAGGAGCACTACCCATAGGCTTCTCCAAAAACTTGTAACCCTCGGCCTGTGCTACAAGGAAAAAGAAAATATCTCCAGGGGCGGCTATATCCACAGATACGAGGCTGTGAGCAAGGAAAGGCTCAAGGATATCCTAGACACGAGAATCAAGGAATACGTGAATGACCTGGAAAAACTTGCCTCATGCCTTGACAGTGACCTGGAAAGAAAAATGAATGAATTCAGGTAGTAAGTCGAAACCCATGTGGGTTTCCTGTTACTTCTGCTCTACTTGGGAACTATCCTGACAACGTTGCTTCCTCTGATGACAACTGTGCCTAGTTTTCTGGTAAGGTTCTCAGCATTCTCTTCAACATCATCAAGTACCATGTTCATGTACTCGTCGTAGCCGGACAGGACGCCCTCCAGAACCCGGTTGTCCTTCAGAAGGAGTGCAACTTTCTTGTTCAGGCTGTCTTCAAGCATTTTCATTGGCATTATCAATTATTTTTCACCTCAGTTGTATTCGTCGTCGTCAAGGCCCTCTTCCCTGCTCATTATTACTTGTATGAGCCCTCTGAGAACTTCCTTGACGTCGTCAAGTTCCCTTCTCATTACGGTCAGCTCGTTGTTGAGCTTTTCCACGTCCTTTATCCTGTTCGTACTATTATTGTTACCTTTCATCGGTATCACCAAACTGGCTTATATCCCCGTAGTCATCTGCGATTTTTCGCATCTCGCTGCGTTCACAGTTGTCACAGTAGAGAGATCCATCCTTCAGCTCGAGCGTCTTCCTGCATCTGCTGCACAGGGATTTTACGGCACCCAGGTGGGCACCCATTACGCCGACTTCATAGAATGGCGACACCCTGGTGAACTTGCCTCTTATTATGTCTCCAACTTTGAAAACGTTTGTCGGGCCTGAATCTCTTCCCCTTCCTCTCTGTCCCATGCTACGAAGGTTCGCGTCCACAACAAATTCCTTTGGCACACCATCCTTCCCGCAAATAGCACCAACGCGGACCGTGTCGTGCCTGCCATCAATTTTTATGACCTGGCCGTACGCCACATCTCCATTTCGCGGTGATGTCCTCTTTTTAGTAGGTTCCACCGAAATCACAAGGTTATTCTCGTCCCTTCTGACTCTTCCACTGGCAAGGGAAACTATGCTGCCCTTGCTGTCCTCGGTGTATTTTCCCGGCACGTACTCTTCTGCTGTCGAAAGAACATCCCCTGGAAGAGCCCACTCCACAGAACTTTTCTTAATGCTGCTTGAACCCATTAAATTACCTTCAAAACCGTTGCGATTGTTATTAGCGGATGTTATTTAAAATGTTTCTCGCAGTGTGATCAGTGATGTACGCAAGGCGCGTAGGCAAAGGATCTGGCTACTTGCAGTGAGATAGTCCGCCCTGAAATCCGGAAATAATATTACCGCATGGAAAATCGCTGTGGGAATGATCAAGGACAATGCCTTCTTCTGCCAGGCCAGAACGGGAGAGGTCGACGGCTTTACTTACCCGGGCCTTCTGATAGCTGGAAAAGAATTGAAATCTGACGGCTCCTCTCTTAATGTGCTCGGAAGAAGCGTAAGCAAGGAGGTATTTTATCCGGATAATCTGGGATATCCTGACCAAGCAAAGCTTGTTGAAGCTGGGGAGCTGGTGATCATACCCAACGGAATAGAGTTAATCCAGAGACCTTCGAACCTGATAGACAGGATTCTCAGTGCGAGGGAAAAATACGGATCCAGGAAGATCCTGTACCTGCAGGGTGCTTCCGATCCCTACATAGTGCCTGCTCTTGTATATGCAGGAATACAGCTATTCGATGATGCATTCCCTGTTACAGAGGGCCTGGAGGGGATAGAGTACACAATTTTTGGAAAACGCAGGGTAACAGGAGACAAATCACAGCACAACGTCTCATTTCTGGAGGACATTCTCAGTAATCTCCGGGAATCCATAATAAATGGAACACTGAGAGAGGTCGTGGAAAAGTTCCAGGTTTCCAGCAAAGCAGTTGAAATTATTAGGATACTAGATTCCTACAAATTTGAGATAATGGAGGCTGCATACCCGGTTAGGACTCCATACATCAAAGCCATTGGCACAGAGTCTCTGGATAGGCCGGATCTTAAGAGATACAGGGAATCTGTAAAGGAAAGGTTCGAAAAGCCGGCAGAACTGAAGGTTGCCCTTATTCTGCCCTGTTCTGCCAGAAAACCGTACTCGACTTCAAAATCACATCAGCGGATACTTGCAGGCATAACGAAATGGAGAAAGTACGTGCATGAACTCATTGTCACTTCTCCCGTCGGTCTTGTGCCCAGAGAGCTCGAAGAGTCATATCCTGCGAGATTTTACGACATACCTGTGATAGGCTTATGGTATGAGGACGAGAAAAAAATGATGTCGGAGCTGGTTTCAGGATACTTCGGGAGGAATAAGTACGAAAAGATCATAGCATATCTTCCGGAAGATCTTGATTTTATTTCATCCTCATTTCCCATCGATTCTGATGTCACATGGATCAGGCAAGATGAGGA
The DNA here is from genome assembly GCA_046704525.1 of Thermoplasmataceae archaeon. Taxonomy (GTDB): domain Archaea; phylum Thermoplasmatota; class Thermoplasmata; order Thermoplasmatales; family Thermoplasmataceae. The sequence goes on along the minus strand of JBJKRS010000075.1, from coordinate 4,210 downwards.
CAGGAGCCTTGAGGAATTGAAAAAGGCCCTGGAGGGTGCAGTTGAAACAACAGGGAAGTCGAAGTGCGCAGACAGAAAACTGGAGACTTACAGGGCAATCGCAGCGCACCAGTTTGGAGGCTGGGTGAGGAAACATATCGAGGACGTGAAGATAATCAACAGCTACAATCAGGATATGCTTTCGCGCAACGGGAAGATCCTGATGGTCTACAACAAAGAGCTGGGGAAATTCACAATAAACAAGGCTTCAGCGGAGTTCTTTCTGAAGGAAGGCAAATATCTTGTGCAGATTGACAACTTCAAGCCAACTTCCAACGTCTACGCTGTCGGAGTCACAGGGTGCAGCAGTGATGTCAGGCCAGAGGATGAAGTGGTTCTCATTCACCAGGGTGAAATCAGGGGTGTTGGCATTGCAAAAATGCCAGGACAGGCAATGGTGGAGCTTGAAAAGGGAGTTGCAGTAAAAGTTCGAAATTAGTAATACTGCACGATTTTCGGACTGTTTCGCTAGGGAAATCCGGGAAAATAATAAATACTAATTATTACTCGATCGATGTTGGCGCCAAAGTCCATTGCCCTGCTCGTTGCAGGAATTATATTAATCACAGCGCTCTTCAGCGTATTCCATGTCACATACCCGACAGGGAACCCGGTAATGCCACCAATCCAGCCGAAGCAGTACCAGCTCTTCAAATACCAGTTCAAGGACACAAACCTGCTGGGTAATTCGACAACAAGCTTTACCCCTTCAACCAACGGCACAGTTACTATAGAGGGTTACGTATATGGGGCCAACTCTACCGGAACTCAGGCTTTAGGTTCATCTTACCTTTATGCTGCAGTCTTCCCTGCAGAAACCTATTCTTATACAAGCAACACAGGGTTCTTCCAGATCACAGTAGTAAAGTACGGGCAGGGGACCTTTGCATTCCAGGTGCCGGGTTATAATTCAAAGACATTCAAGCTGGATTTGATGGGCGGATCTTACCAGTGGCTCAACATCACGCTCCAACAGGCCCAGAAATACAGACTTAGCGGGACAGTTGTGGACCAGAATGGGCACAACGTATCGTCTGTGAACCTGACTATGAGCGACTTTATACAGGCTTTTTCCGCCACTTCGTCCAGCAAGGGGGGTTTTAGCATTGATCTGTACAATGGAACCTACGCCATAACAACCCTGAAGAGTGGGTACTCCACTACTCCCAGTCCGCAGATGGTCACCATAAGCGGCCACGAGAAGTCCAATTTCACAATCACCTTGCAGCCAAAGGCAAAACCGGCCTTTTACGTAAGCGGGTACATAATGAATGTTTTGGGGAAGCCTATAAGCGGAGCGACCGTCACGTCAAGCGCTATCTCCAATTATACTACATCCAATTCTAGCGGTTATTACAGCATTGAAGTGCCCTCAGAGCTGAATATAATTGAGGCCTCAGCACCCGGGTATGGCTCAAATTACACGATTCAGTATGTCCAGATGAATCTCACGGACATCAACCTGACGCTTTCAAACAAGAACCCGTTCCCCGCCACCGGCTCCAGCAGCACTGGGAGCGGTCTCTCTAGCCTTCCACCCGGCACTGTAAAGAACATTACTTCTGCCCTTGGCAACAACACGAATGGTAGCTCCAAGATCAACTACGGCAATAATACTACCAGTCAGGGTGGCAAGGGGATGGTGCTGCAGGGGAACGTAACGGATTCCAACAACAGCGCGCCTGTTGCGCTTACCAATCTTTACTTCTACATTGATGTCAACGGATCCTATTTCTACAGCAATGTGAAAACAAACGCTACCGGGTTTTACCAGCTGGCTCTGAATTATACGGGCCATTACATTTTCTACGTATATTCCCCGCTATACCGCAATCTGACATTTTCCATATGGATCAATGGGACCACAAACAAGGACCTTAAGCTCACTCCACTCCCCGGGCACAATTTCCTGGTACAAGGCATAATAAGGGACCACAGCGATGGCACAGGGATACCGGGCAATGTCACGGCATATATCTACAATACTGGAATGCCGATACTTGAGGTTAACTCGGATTCCTCCGGGCTATATAGCATGTACCTGATACAGGGGAACTACAGTTTCAAGGCCACATCCATAGGATTCTCTCCCGGATACAACAGCACAGGAAGCCACCCCCTTATTGCCGACTCGTACGAGAACTTCTCTCTCGATCCAATCAACTCGCTCGGAAGCGGTTCCTCATCGCTTGGCGGAACAGGTTCAAGTGGAATTCCCGGGCTCTCTAACGGAAACGTCACATCCCAGCTGAACAATTCCAACGGTGGCAACAGCCTGCCAAACGGTAGCAAGCCAGTCAACATCTACCTTCACCTGGAGAACGCATCCAATTCTGCAAGCCTAGTAAATATGCAATTCTCTCTTTATGTCAGGTTCAATTCCAACAACTACGTGATGAATTACACCACCGACTCGAAAGGAAATGCGACGATTCCACTGCCCTACGAAGGGAACTATACATTCCTGCCCGAGTCTGTCTACTATTACGGGACTGCCCAGTCATACGACGTCAAGGGAAGCATGAATATCACCATGGGGATGGAGCCCAAGCCGGTCCACTCGATGTCTGTTGAGCTGATAAACGCGTACAATTACACACGTGGAAGCGGCACCCTTTCTGTCCCTGTCAACTACCTAAACATAACTAACTACAAAGATAGCTTAAATATGAAGACGCCAACAGGTGTACAGGGGGTTGGAACGTTCTACAACTACACTGTGCCTGATGGAAATTACACATTCCAGTACACGAATCCGGACTTTGTGAGCAGTTCATTTTCCATTGCCATCAGCGGTGCATCAGGCGGATCAACTCAATACGTTAAGCCCTATCTGGTAGTGATAAACACCAACTCTGTAACAAATTACACATACTCAATATCGCCGCTTTTCAGCAGCAGAACAATGCTTAAGGGCAGCTACACGGTCTACACCGGAATTGCTGGCCCGAACTCCTACACATTCACTTCCACCATCGGCAACAAACTAGTGAATACAACATCATTCACGCTGGACCAGGCCAACTCGGTTGAATTGCTGAACATGACAATCAAATCGAACACGGCGCAGGGGAAAGAGCAAAATGCATACGCTCAGCAGTCAAACCTGCAGCTTACAGTTGTTTACAACTACACCATGCCTGGTAACGGTTACATTTACAGCATGTTCACCGGGTATGTCTTGGGGGCAAACGGAGCCTCGTCTCTTAGCAACATAAGCCAAATCTCGTTCATCCAGGCAAACGAAACCTCGGGCACGTTCCTCAATCTGACAACCTATGCATATGAGAATGGGGGGCAGGACCCGATTTACATCACCACAAGTTCGTCATACACGAGTTTGTCCTACTGGGAGACACAGTTTGCCACGTCGGTAAATTCTGTTGTACAGGTGAGTTACTACACTCCTGCGCTGAACCAGGCAACAGTATCTGGAGGTCTATAATATGGCACTATTTGGCATAAAGGACAGCAAAGATGTCGTAAAGAAAGTGAGAAAAAAGAAGAAGGCAAAGGAGCTGACTTCGAACGTAAAAACAGTAATTGAGATAAAGACAGTGGGAGATATACCGCCTATAGTTGAGGCCAGGCAGAGGATAAGCGACGGGGAGCTTAATGAAGCTGCCATCGAGGGTTTCAGGGCGCTTAAAAAGGATTTCATCAGGTACTTCAGGGTTGAGCCTCACTCCAGTGCCAGCAACCGGGACTTCATACTCTATACACTGGATGCAATGGGCCATAAACCAGCGGAGAATGCCTCAGTGGACAACAACTCTCTACTTGATTCCTTTAATGGCGGCCAGGGTATAGAAAGTGATGCAAAGCCCAAATATAGCGCCTTGAAGAAGCTGACTACATTCTATATTGATTATTATGAAAAGGCCAGGTTCTCGCACGACTTGCATGGCGACGGGGAGGACATTGTGGACAGAATGGCCGATGTATACAACTACATGGACATAATGTATCTTTACTTCCCTGAAACCAGCACAAGGAAGGTAAAGGAGAATGACACTTAGCATAGTTTCAGGATTCCAGGGCATATTCAGCACATTTGTGCAGAATGTTACCCAGGACCCTCAAATACTCCTGAGGTTCCTGGTTCCGGTCCTGATGCTATTCTTTGCCACAATAGCTGTACAGTTCGTGTCAAGATGGGAGAAAGTCGACT